>JASFTL010000093.1:0-10218 GCA_050053555.1 Desulfobacterales bacterium | reverse complement strand
GATCGCAACATTGGATGGCGCATCGATTACTTTTTCGTGACGCAGGATATAATCAAAAAGGGTTGGATCAAAGAGGCATTCATTGATAACCATATTCTCGGTTCCGATCATTGCCCCATCGGGCTGGTTTTAGAAATATGAAATGCCTAAAATGCCTAAAGTTTGAAATGCCTGAAGTTGTGGTGCCGCAACGCCCCATCTTTTATAAAAATGACAGAATGCCTCAATTTTAGGCATTCTAGAAACCATAGACACTTATTATACTTATCAACTGTGAAAACGAGGAACTGGATTGAAACACCCGAAAATAGTTGCCATCTACGGCAGCCCGCGGCGCAAGGGCAACACGGCCGCTCTCTTAAAAAAAGCCGTCGAAGGGGCGCGGCATTCCGGTGCCGATGTGGAAGAAATTGTGCTGCGCGATCTGAAAATATCGCCCTGCCTTGAAATTTACGGATGTTTGCAGGCCGGGGAGTGCGCCATCAAAGATGATTTCCAGTTGGTTCGCGATAAAATCCTGCACGCCCACGGGCTTATGCTGGCCTCACCGGTCTTTTTTTATGCGGTCAGCTCGCACACGAAAATCCTGATGGATCGGTTTCAATCCCTGTGGGTTAAAAAATACTGGGTGGATAAAATTCCGAATGAGGAGCAGAACATCAAGCGCAAGGGGCTTTTTATATCCGCCGGCGCTACTAAAGGCAAAAAGCTTTTTGATGGAATGCTTTTGAGTATAAGATATTTCTTTGATGTTCTGGATATGGAGCTCTGGAAAGCGCTTCTATACCGTGAGCTCGATTTTCAGGATGATGTTTTAAAACACCCGCAATATCTCGAAGAGGCCTTCGAAGCTGGAAAAGGGTTTGTCTCAGCTATTGATATCTGACATGCCAGTCAATTAGTTTTAAACAAAGTTCAAGGACGTGTTTGATTAGTTTTATTGGTCTTATTGGTTGAATTAGTTTGCTGATACCGAACCAATAGAACGAATTAAACCAATTAAACCAATCTAACATCTGCCAGCTGGCTGGAACCCGAAACTCGTAATCCGTAGCGCGTAATTTACAACACGAAATTATAGAATGCTTTTATGACCCTGAACTTCGAACCCATCAGTCTTGGCAGACAGGATGACTATCTGGAAATTCTGTCGCGATGTCCCCAGATTGCTTCTGACTACAGCTTTCTAAATCTGTGGGCGTGGGCTGAAGAGTACGGGCTTCGCTGGGCCTGGGATGGTGATATGCTTTGGATCCGTCAAAACCGACCCGAAGAATTCCTGTGGGCACCCGTCGGCTTGTGGGATACGGTCGATTGGCAAAGCCGTTTGAGATTGAATCGCAACGCCCGATCTGTTTTTACCCGGGTTCCGGAAATGCTCACAAATTTATGGCGTGAGAGATTGCCGCAGGAGATTCAAATTGAAGAAGAAAGAGGCAGTTGGGATTATCTATATCGGGTAACGGACTTGATCGAGCTGAAAGGCAACCGCTATCATAAAAAAAAGAACCTGCTCAATCAATTCAACCGCAAATACGATTTCACCTACCTGGCGTTCGGGGCCGATATGGTGGAACAGGCGATGGCCATGCAGACAGACTGGTGCACCTGGCGGGACTGCGAATCGTCCGATATCCTCTCTGCTGAAAATCGTGCTATTTTTAGACTTCTAGAAGATTGGAAGCAGCTGGCGGGTCTGTTCGGCGGCGCCCTGATGGTAGGCGGTTCAATGGTGGCTTACACCGTTGCTGAGGCATTAACGCGTGACATGCTGCTCATTCATTTTGAAAAAGGAGATACTCAGTACAAAGGCATCTATCAGGCCATCAATCAGAAGTTTCTGGAGAATTCCGCCGCTGATTACACTTTTGTCAATCGAGAACAGGATTTAAATGACGAAGGACTTCGCAAAGCCAAACTGTCCTACCATCCGGAAGATTATCTGCGAAAATATCGCGTTACAATAGCCGGTACATTCATTTAATCGTTTTAAATTTAGACAGACTTTGATAATGTAAAAAATTTAAATTGGCAAAAGATTTGTCGCCATTTTTCCCCATCATATAAAACAAATATAGTCATAAACCGGCCGAAAGCCGTCTCGCACCTAATATGAATTAATAAAAATCGTTTTGATCAACGAGAAGATAATCAACTGCTTCTCTGCGTTCGGTGTGATTGCTGAGCATCTCAACTGATTCGACTTAATGATGTCGATTCCTATAGCGGGGGAAGTGCTAGATGAAGATTGATAGGAAAAAGACGGCTGTCTTCCAAATTTTGTTTTTAATTTTTTTGCTGACGGTATTTTACGTTAATATTGCGGCAGCAGCGCAGTCAAAAGATACTCAAAAACCGGGCGGTGAGGTGTCTGAACATATCGATGATACGGCAGCCCACCAAGACCCTCACGATACGTCAACACCGCACGATAAAGCCGACTCCCATCACGGGCACGCAAATCTTGGTGAATTCCTGCCCCTGTGGAGCTGCATCCCTTTTGCATGTATTTTACTTTCCATTGCGCTTTTCCCGCTTGTTTTGCCGGATTTTTGGCATCATCATTTCGGAAAGATCTCCGCATTCTGGTCGGCGACCCTGGGGATACCCTTTCTGATCGCATTTAAAAGCGCGGCTCTGTATGAAATTCTGCATATTATTCTTGCGGATTATGTTCCGTTTATTATCCTGCTGTGGTCGTTATACACAGTTTCCGGCGGTATTTTATTGCGCGGCACCTTGCGCGGAACCCCGATCGTCAATTTGATTATGCTGACCATCGGAACTCTGCTGGCCTCCTGGATGGGGACCACCGGTGCCGCCATGCTGCTGATCCGTCCATTTCTGAGGGCCAACAATTATCGTAAAAATCGTACTTTTATGGTGGTATTTTTCATATTCCTGGTGGCCAATGTCGGTGGCTCCCTGACCCCCCTCGGAGATCCCCCGCTGTTTTTGGGTTTTTTACACGGCGTCTCTTTTTTCTGGACGTTTAACATTCTGCCCCATATGGTGATGGTTGTCATCATGCTACTTGTGGTCTATTTTATACTTGACACCTACTACTATCGTAAAGAGGGAGTTTCTGCCCCGGAAGAAGAAGGTGTCAAAGAGCCTCTGAAGCTTGAAGGCGTGTACAATTTTTTATTTTTAGCCGGTATTGTCGGATCGGTCCTGATGAGCGGAATGGTGGATTGGGGCGAGGTCAATACCCTGGGCATCCACCGGGCCTTGCAAGATTGGGTAAGAGATGGGTTGTTGATTCTCATGGGCATCCTGTCGCTGGTCGCAACGCCCATGCGGATCCGGGATGACAATGACTTTACCTGGTTTCCCATTATCGAAGTGGCCTATTTATTCATCGGCATTTTTATCACCATGATCCCCTGTTTGCTGATCTTAAAGGCGGGGTCCCAAGGTGCGCTTGCATTTTTAACCAACGGCGTCACTCAGCCCATGCATTATTTTTGGGTAACCGGAGGACTATCAAGCTTTCTCGACAATGCGCCGACCTATCTCACCTTCTTTAATAGCGCCTTGGGCGCATTTTATCCCGGCGCTTCAGAAGCCCAGGCGGTTCCGCTGCTGATGACCGAAAGTTCAATTTATTTGAAAGCGATTTCTGCCGGTGCGGTCTTTTTTGGTGCCTGCAGCTACATCGGTAATGCACCGAACTTTATGGTACGCTCGATTTCCGAAGAAGCGGGAACGCCCATGCCGAGTTTTTTCGGCTATATTTTGAAATATGCACTGATATTTTTGATTCCAATTTTTGTCATCGTAACCTTTGTGTTTTTCTAATTAGATTCGGTAACCATTATTTGCAATTGATGTGACGCCTTAGAATAATTCCCAAAAAATTAGGAGAGGTGACTTGTTAGACAGATTGCTTAAATCCAATATCGCGATTATTGGCGGCGGTAATCTTTGCAAAAACCTGCTGCAATTGCTGTTTAGTGAGCCGTTCAAGGATTGTTGCCCGACAATTTTAGGCGTCGCCGACATCGACGACGAAGCTGAAGGGCGGGTACTTGCTAAACAGATGGGAATATTTACCACCGCAGATTGCCGTGAGTTTTATACGCTAAAAGATCTGCAGGTGCTAATGGAGCTGACCCACGATGAAGAACTCGCCGGAATCATCAAAAGAGAAAAACCCGATGGCGTTGAGCTGATTGATCATATCGTCGCAAGGACGCTCTGGAGCGCTTTGCAGGTGGAAGCGGAAAAGAGAAACGCATTAAAAGAGTTGCGCGAAAACAATTTCAAAGCGGCGCAAATTGACCGTTTGTTTGAAAAATTCGCCGACCGCTTGGCGGAGGTGGTCAAAGAAAGAAGTGAACACTATGTTGAAATCGAAAAAGGTTTGATCGAAAGTAAAAAGATCCTTTCTCAGATCATCGAAGGCAGCACCATTCCGACCTTTGTGCTTAACAAGGATCATGTCGTCACCCACTGGAACAAGGCGATGGAGAAGCTTACCGGTGTTCAGGCCGCCACGATGGTGGGAACCACCCGACCCTCCATACCGTTCTGGGGATTAGAACGTCCCACCATGGCCGACGTCATATTAGATCAAATCGGTGAAGATGAAATAAAGAAACTGTACGGTGAGCAATGGCGCAAATCCGCTCTGATTGATGAAGCGTACGAGGCCGAGGTGTTTTTCCCCCGCATGGGAGAAAGCGGCAAATGGTGCTGGTTTACGGCGGCTCCCATAAAGGCTCCGGACGGCAGCATCGTCGGTGCCATTGAAACCCTCTGGGATAAGACCGAAGACAAGAAGTCTGAGCAAGAACTTGAAAAACACACCCGTGAACTGACCACGCTTTGTTCGATTTATACGGCTTTAAATGCGCCCTCGGATCTGGATGAGAGAATCAACCAATCCGTTCAGGAAGTCATGAATTTTTTAGCGGCCGACGGCCTTTGCATCTACTTAATGGACGATGACGGCAAATTTCATTTGAGGCACTGTCAGGGCCTGTCCGAAGAAGTCTACCAAAAGGTTCGTGTGGCCGAAGAAAACAGTGTGATTCGACAGGTGGCCGATAGCAATGAGTTTATGATCTATGAGGATCTGCCCGAGGGATGCCCCGATGAAATCTGTCTTTTAGAAGAGGAAAAGCTGGTTTCCCTGGCTTATATTCCCATCAGCAGCAAGGAACGGGGTGCTTTCGGCGTAATTCGAATCGGCAGCAAAAAACCCAAGCACTTTACCCATGATCTTAAAAATGTGCTGGAGTTGATCGGCAACCGCATCGGTGTGGCCATTGAAAATGCGACGCTGCAGGATCAATACGTTAAATCCGAAGAAAAATATCGTACCCTGTTCAACAGTGACCCCCATCCAATTTTTATTCTCGACAGCCGGACATTTAAGATTCTGGATATGAATCAACGGGCCCAGGATAGTTATGGCTACTCCCGGGAAGAATTGTTGGGCACCCCATTCCTGCAGCTGGGAGATCGGAACGATGAAGAACTGTCGGATGGATTGAAGAATCTTTCCGAAGACAAATCGATGCTCTATACCAAAAAACAGCATTATCGCAAGGGCGCCAAGCCGTTTTTTGTCAATATCAATACGAGTTATGCAAAATACGGTGAGTTGGATGTGATTGTGGCATCGACTACCGATATCACGGAGGTCATTGAGAAGGAAACCCAGCTGATTCAGGCCGGTAAGATGACCACCTTAGGCGTAATGGCCGCCGGAATGGCCCATGAAATCAATCAACCGCTTAATGTGATCCAGGTCTGCGCCGACTTTTTTCTCAAAATGCTCAATCGAGGCCAAAAAATTGAAGATGAAGACTTAAGAACCATGTCCAATGATATTGTGGCCAACGTCGAGCGCGCCAGCGGTGTGATCAAGCACGTGCGGGATTTTGCCCGGCAATCCGAACCGGTTCGCAGCCGAATTATCATCAATGATCCCATCAATGATGTTTTCAAAGTCCTGGGCCATCAGTTAAAAGTTCACGATGTCGAAGTCGAATTGGACCTGGATCCCGATGTGCCGGATATTCTGGCCGAGCATAACCGCCTGGAACAGGTGTTTATCAACCTGGTATCAAACGCGATTGACGCCATGGACGAAAAAGACAACCTGCCCGACGCCGCCAAAAAAGAAAAGCGTTTGACGATCAGATCATTTGCGGACAATGGCCATGTGTCCGTTCAGGTAATCGATACCGGCATTGGGATGAGCGAAGAGGTGAAAAATAAAATTTTTGAGCCCTTCTATACCACCAAAAAAGTCGGAAAAGGCACCGGACTGGGCGTCAGCATCAGTTACGGGATTGTCAAAGATTACAAGGGCTCGATTCAGATCGAGAGTGAGGTCGGCAAGGGCACCACCTTTACGTTAACGTTTCCACAGGCGCCTGAAGTCCTATAGAAAAAATGGATAAATTATTACTGATCGACGATGAACCCGACATCCTGCGGGTTCTGTCAATGTCTTTAAAAGCGGACGGCTATGATGTGGTCTCCGCCAAAAACGGCCCCGAAGGCATTGAAGCATTTGAACAAGAAAAACCGGATATCGTCATCACCGATATTAAGATGCCCGGCATGGACGGCATTGAAGTTTTAAAAAAAGTGAAAAACCTCAAGGCCGATACCGAGGTGATCATCATTACCGGCCACGGTGACATTGAAAATGCCATCGAAGCCCTCAAGCACGGTGCTTCTGATTTTATCAATAAACCGGTCAGAGATGAGGCCCTGGCGATTGCGCTGAAACGCGCGCGCGAAAAATTTGACATCAAACAGCAGCTCAAAAAATACACCACCGACCTTGAAAGAAAAGTTGATGCCGCCACCCGGGAGGTGCGTCGGCGGTCTGATTTTCAGATCAACCTGATTCGCAGCTCTAATGATGGGATTGTCGCCACCGACAAGGATCTAAAAGTCGTCATTTATAATCCCACCGCCCGGAAAATTTTCGGATACACTCCCTCGGAAACCATCAATAAAATGCAGGCCACCGCATTGTTTCCGGATGAACTGGCAGCCGACCTGCAGGCAGCCTTAGATGGAAAGAACGACATCAGGAATCTGGCTTGGAGAGAGACAACCATCGAATCTAAAGATGGCGAATCTATACCGGTTCGATTTTCAAGCACGATATTGCTTGAAAATGAACAACCGGTGGGCACGGTGGCCTTTTTTCAGGATCTAAGGGAAATCAAGCGTCTCGAAAAAGAATTGCTCAAATCCGAGCGCCTGGCTGCTATCGGCCAGACCGTTGCCGGGCTGGCACACGGGATTAAAAATATTTTGCATGGACTCAAGGGCGGCAGTTATCTGGTAGATATCGGCATTCAAAAAAACGAATCTGAAAAACTCAAAAAAGGCTGGGATATGATCAAGCGCAACATCGCCCGCACCTCCAACCTGGTGATGGATCTGCTTTCCTATTCCAAAGAACGCCAGCCGGAATTCGAAGTTTGTGTGCCCAATGATATCGCCGATGATGTTACGACGCTGCTGCAGGATAAAGCTCGGGAAAACAAGGTTAAACTCGTTAAAGATTTTGACGATGCAATCGGTGAAGTGTTAATGGATCCCAACAGCGTGCACGAAATTCTTTTGAATCTGATGTCCAATGCCGTAGACGCCTGCCTGTTTGATGAAGACACCAGTAAAAACTTCCGGGTTGATCTGAAAACTGTACTTGAGAAGAATAACGTCATCAGATTCGAGATCAGCGACAACGGTGTTGGCATGGACGAAGACGTTATGCATAAGCTATTTACTTCTTTTTTCAGCACCAAGGGACACAGAGGTACCGGTCTGGGTTTAATGGTCACCCGTAAGCTCATTGAAGAACACAATGGTCGCATCGATGTGAACTCCAAACCCGGTAAAGGCACCATGGTGATTGTTCGGATGCCCTACAAACAAACAACTATCAGTAAAAAGTAGGTTTCAGGTTTCAGTAATAAATAGGCTGCAGGTGTCAGGTTTCAGTGTTCAGCATTCGATCCGCGTAGGTTTCAGACCTTCGGATGCTGACACCTGAATACTGACACCCGAAACCTGCTTAGCGAGGAGGAACCATATTATGAGTCAAAAAGTTCTGGTCGTCGATGATGATGCGGATGTGCGGCTGTTTAGCGTGACGGTTTTGGAGGAAAACGGATATACGCCGTTGGAGGCAGAAGATGGTGAAAGCGGCCTTAAAATGATCAAGGAAGAAAAGCCGGATCTAGTTATTCTTGATGTTTTAATGCCTCGCCAGAGCGGGGTTCGCTTATATCGGGAACTCAAAACCGCCAAAGCGCTAAAAGACGTCAAAGTCATCATCCTCTCAGGGATTGCCAAAAAAACATTTTTAAGATCACAGAAGGCCTTGACCGAATTTGGTGGTGCGGAAATACCGGAACCTGAGATTTATTTGGAAAAGCCGGTCGAACCCGATGAATTGGCTGATGTGATCAAAAAAGTACTGGGTTGAATTCCGGTTTGATTTCGACAATTCGAGCAAGAGGTGCCAATCGCATGGAAATTAAAAAACTGCTTTTTGTGACCAAGTTTGAAGAATTGGGCTTTGATGCGTTACGGTCGCTATTGAATCTGAGAAACAGCGCGCTGGAGCATGTGGTGTTTGTGAATGTTATCGAAAGAGAACGTGTGGCCCTGCACAGGGGCAAGGGCTACCAGAAAGATGAAGAGGTTCGGCTGCGGGAGGCGGCGAATATACGGTTTATTGACTGGGCCGAAAATCTGTTTGAACAGGGAATGGAAGTCGGCTGTTATATCGTGGTCGGCGGCCTGGTACCTGAGGTCATCGAAGCCACCCAAAAAGAGAACGCGGATCTGATTGTCATCGGGCGTTCGACCAAAGGCGTAATCGAATACCTGTATTCAGGCTCGGATGTGACCGAACTGCTTCGCCGGGCCTGGACCCCGGTGCTGGTATACAAACACCTGTCGGAAACCGCCATTTCCGTTGAAGAGCCGTTTGAAAGACCGCTGCTAGCAATCGACTGGTCACCCGGCAGCTTGCGCGCGGTCGAATATATAAAAGGTTTAAAAGACGCCGTGGCCGAGGTTCATCTGGTTTACGTGGCCGATGAGAAAGATTTAAAAGGCACTTCAGCCATGGCGATTCAAAAAACGCGTAAAGAAGCGCGCGATAAATTGGAAAAAATCTGTGAAAGTTTTGAGGCTGCCGGGATCAAAGCCAGAGAGCATGTTTACATCGGGGATCCGGACGAAGAAATTGAAAAGGCGGCCAAAGACTGCCAGGCGACCATGATTGTTTTAGGCTCCTCCGCAAAAGCCGCCTGGGTTGAAAAATTTCTGGGAAGCACGCCCCGCAAAATTGCCGAAGAATCCATTTATCCAACCCTGATCGTTCCCCCCGAAATAAGTGATGCGTAATATCATTAAAATACAGCTGATCAGCAGTGTGATAAATTGTGCCAATGAGCTGGGTAGCGCTATTCCAACAAATAAAAAAATGTTGAAACTATCTCAAAAATAGTAGATCACGTTTTCCGCTCGATCGCGGGATTTTACGTCTTGATTTTAATTAAGTAATGTGTTCATCAAAACAAGGCGCCCCGCCTATTTTGGCGGGGCAACACAGCCCTTGGGCGTTAGATGCATTTTGAGATAGTTTCTGAGTGGGAGGATTTATGGCCGTAATCACCATCTCCAGACAATACGGCGCCGGTGGCAAAACCCTGGGAAAAATGATCGCCGACCAACTGGGTTATGAATTTGCCGACAGTGAAATCATCGCCAGAGTTGCGGAAATGGCTAATGTTTCCACCCACTGGGTTGAAACGGTAGAAAATGAAGCCGGGGGTAAGCTCTCCAGATTTATCACCCGCATGGTTTCCAAGCCATTGGTCGATCGCATTTTAAAAGGTGAGCGCGGTTATATTGACGAAGAAATATATCTCGACTATCTGGTCTTAATTATTGCCCAGATTGCCGATGAAGGCGATGTGGTGGTTCTGGGCCGCGGCAGCCAGTATATCTTGAATGACCATCCGGATGCGTTTCATATCCTGATGATTGACGCGTTCGATAACCGGGTGCGTTTCATGAAAGAGCATTATGAACTTTCTGAGAGGGAAGCCGCCAAGGTGGTCAGAGGTGAGGATAAACGGCGCAAAGCGCTTTATCAAAAGCTTGGCAAAACGGACTATGACGATCCATTCCTCTATCATCTTGTGCTGAATATGGGCCGGGTCA
>JASFTL010000092.1:0-10229 GCA_050053555.1 Desulfobacterales bacterium | reverse complement strand
TGAATTCTATTTTTAATATTAATATTCGGACAGGATTTACAGGATCTTTCTATTTTCTTTCACGGTTTCCAGATGAAACCGTAAAAACACAATCCGCCTGTGGCGGAAACCTTTTCGCTCAGGAACCCGTTCGGGCGCAAGTTCAAAATGACTTGTCGCTATTATCGCCTGCTCTTTATTTTAGCGCCAGTCAACACAAATTTTTATGATAGTAATCAGATCTCCCTTTACTGGCCAATGTTAGTTCCGCGAAGCGGATTAGGTTTCATCACTTTCTTCTGGAAAGTGATGAAGATAAAATAATCCAAATAATCCTGTTAATCCTGTCAAATAAAAAATAAAATCAGGATCCATTCCGCTTTAAAAATTAAAGCTTATCGAGTAAACCCGTCTTGGCATTAAATTCCTCGATCAGGGCATCGATTTGCTCTGCACAGGCAGGGATACTTTCCCAGTATTGATCATCATCCCATTGCTTCTGAATTTCCTCATAGGTTTTACCCTGTTGTTCAACCCAGGTATAGTATTTGAGGTTGTGGATGCGCTTGCGCCCGTAATAGGTAAGCTCTTCCATATTGTCGATAGCCAGCCCCTGTAAATGTTGTGCATATACGGCGGCCGCATCGCTCTCGGTGAATTCTCCGTGCTCCTGATTGAGTTCCTGCAAGCGACTGGCGTACATTTCCATTGAATCGGTCAGGACCGTCATGACAACATCATGTTCGCCCAATTCATAGTATCTGGCGAATTTAATGGCGGTAACCAGATTTCCTATACAGGATATCCCCAGCAAATCCAGCATATTAAGCAAGGATGCGGGAACACCTTTGGCAGCAAGATATTTTTTACCGGCCGGCTCGTTAAACAGGCGCATCAGGCTGATCGGTGTTTCATCATCAACGGCAACCACCATATCGAGGTTTTTGATGTTGTGAATCCAGGGCACATGCTTATCACCGATGCCTTCGATGCGATGCTCTCCGAATCCGTTTCGCAGCAAAGTCGGGCACTGCAATGCTTCGCTGGCAACGATTTTACTCATCGGAAACTGCTTTTTGAGAAAATCCCCACCGGCGATGGTACCGGCCGACCCGGTGGCTGACACAAACCCCCGGAACTTATCCGCAGGGCCCATAATGCGCTCGAGCACCTCCAAGATGGCCGGTCCGGTGACCTCATGGTGCCAGAGGTAATTGCCGAATTCATCAAACTGATTGAAGATCATCAGGCTCTGCCCGGATTCCCGCAGTTCCCAGCACTTATCGAAAATCTCCTTGACGTTGCTTTCGCTACCGGGTGTCTTAATAATTTCTCCGGAGACCGATGTGAGCCAATCAAAGCGCTCACGGCTCATGCCTTCAGGCAGGATGGCAATGGATTCACAACCCAGCAGCGTAGAATCATAAGCTCCGCCGCGGCAGTAGTTACCGGTTGACGGCCATACGGCCTTCTGGGTGGTGGGATCGAATTGACCGGTTACCAGCCGGGGAACCAGGCAGCCGAAGGCTGCGCCCACCTTGTGTGCGCCGGTGGGAAACCATTTGCCGACAATTGCCGCAATGCGCGCCTCGACGCCGGTTAAGGTTTTGGGAAATTCGATGAAATTGACATCGCCAAACCCGCCCCCGTGAGCAACCGGCTCATTATGCCAGGTGATCCGAAAAAGATTCAAAGGATCGATATCCCAAAGGCCGATATTTTTCAACCGGGATGCAATGGCGTCAGGAATACGGGCGGGGTCGTTCTGCTGTTTAAACGTCGGGATAATGATGCTTTTTTCTCTGGCTCTTTTCACGGCTCTTTCGAGCCCTTCAGGAACAATGGTTAAATCTATCACGGTCGGTCTCCTGTTCAAGTTGTCAGGTAAATCCGGGTTTCAGGTGTCAGGTTTCGGGTGTCAGTTTTTGATCTGCAGGGCCTAACGTAGGCTGTAAGCCTCAGGGTTGCAAGCGGTACCAGAGCAATTTCGAGTTTCGTAATAAAATTTGGTACCCTGACACCTGAACACAGAAACCTTAGTTGTAATCCACCCGCTAGATGCAAGAAGCCAGCGGCCAGTTACAAGTTACCAGCTGGCCACCACCTGCTTGAGTGCTCCTAAATCCGGGGCAACTCGAAACGCTGTTGTTCCTGCCAGATCGACCGCCTGCATGGCGCCGCTGATATCCTTGAGGCCATTGCCGGTGTTGAGCACGACAATGGTTTCATCTTTGGAAACCAGGTTTTGCGCAACCGCTTCAGCCAGGCCGGCATAAGCCGCGGCCCCGGCCGGCTCTGCAAACACTCCCGTACGGCGGGCCAATTCAGGGATCGCACTTAATATGTCCTCATCTTCAACACAAACGAATGCACCCCCGGTTTCCTTTACGGCGGCCAGGGCCTTGATACGGTCACGGGGTAGTTCGGAACTGATGCTGTCAGCCACGGTTTGCGCACGAATCGGCGGTTTGGTGTGAATATCTTCATTGCTTATCCAGGCTTCGTACATGTAACCGCTACCGGCAGCCTGTACGCCCATCAGCTTGGGCATCTTGTCAATCCATCCCAGCGTGAACAGGTCTTTTAATCCTTTATGCAGGCCGCCGATAATACAGCCGTCGCCCACACTCACAAAAATTCGGTCCGGTGCGTTCCAACCCATTTGCTCACAGATTTCATAGGCGGCGGTTTTTTTGCCTTCAGTCATATACGGGTTGTAGGCTGTGTTGCGGTTATACCAGCCGTAAGTTTTGGTAGCCTTGAGACAAAGGTCAAAAGCGTCATCATAGGTCCCTTTTACTAAAAATACGCGCGAGCCGAAGACCAGCAGCTGGGCGATTTTCGCCTGGGGGGCGGTTTCCGGCACAAAGATCACATTCGCCTGCTGGATGCTGGCACAGAGACCGCTCAAGGCCGCCGCAGCATTTCCGGTACTGGCGGTCGTAATGATCTCAGCGCCTTTTTCTTTGGCCTTAACCACGGCAATCGCACTGGCCCGGTCTTTGAAGGATGCGGTTGGCTGGCGACCGTCGTCTTTGACCCAAACATCTTTCAACCCCAAATCGGAAGACAGGCGCGGGGAGTGGTATAGAGGCGTCCAGCCAATCGAAAGGGACGGGACTGGGATCCGGGGGTCAACCGGTAATAACGGCTGGTACCGCCAGATCGAACGCTCATTGGTTTTCAAGAGAGATTTTTTGCTGAACTGCCGGCTGATGAAATCGTAATCGTAAATGACATCGAGAACACCTTCATCGCCATGATCCGGGCAGACATAATCGACTTCATCGGGATGATAACGTTCACCACAGATGACGCATTTTAAATCGAGGATGTTGTCCAATTAATCATTGCTCCTAAATATGAATATTTGTTGTATATAAGAATACATACCTATAATTGGCTATAAAAATCAAGGATCGCATGCCAACCCCTATTAATTCATCTGATACTTGCGCCCGTAAACCGGTTGTGATAGATCACTTAAATCCGCTCATCAGGTACCAGCCACGCTCAGCCGAATTTCAGTTAAGAATCCGGCCCGGGCGGTCTGGGGCGCTATTCTTTTTGGGGGTATCAATGCCGTAGAGTTCCGGCTGCAGGCATCCGGAACAACGATTCCGGCCTCCTTTCTAAATATGCTCCCTTATCTGGCCACCGTATTTGTTTTGGTCATTTTAACATGGTGGGAAGCACTCAGCAAACGTGTCGGGGCACCCAGCGCACTCGCCAAATCCTATATGCGAGAGGAAAAGTAAATTCATTATTGAGTATTCACTCAACCTTAAAGAGGCTAATCATGAGCCCAACAACTGAACGATATACCAAAACATTTCCGATATCCTGGGAACAGCTGCATCGCGATTCCAAGGCCCTGGCCTGGCGCCTGGTGAACATGAAAGCCTGGCAGGGAATCATCACGATTACCAGGGGCGGCCTGGTGCCGGCATCTATCATCGCCCGCGAATTGGAAATCCGGCTGGTGGATACCGTATGTATCTCCAGTTATGATGAACGGGATCAGGCTGAAAGCACAATACTGAAATCTGTCGATATAGACGGCGAAAACTGGCTTCTAATCGACGATCTGGTGGATACCGGGCAGACCGCCCGTATCGTCAGGGAAATGCTGCCCAAGGCCCACTTTGCCACTGTTTATGCCAAACCGGAAGGCCGGCCGCTGGTGGACACCTTCATCACCGAAGTCAGCCAGGACACCTGGATATTGTTCCCCTGGGATACCGAATCTCAGTTCGTTCAGCCCATTGTCGATATCAAACAGAGTGATTGACCATCATTTGCGAAGGAAGCTATTTTAACATGGAAGATGAAATACGCTGGATAAAGACCCATTGCGGAAGAATGGACCACGGCGGTTGCGCGCTTGTGGTTGGTGTTCAGAACGATCAAATCGTCAAAATCAAAGGGGATCCCGACGGATTTTTAAATAAAGGCTATGTCTGCGCCAAGGGCAGGTTATCCCACGACCGGCTCAAACACGCCGACCGCCTCATGCACCCGCTAAAGCGCATGGGTGCCCGCGGAAAAGGCCAGTGGCAAAGAATATCATGGACCGAGGCCATTAAAAACATTTGTGAAAACTTCAATCAGGTTAAAGATGCCTATGGGGCCAAAGGGGTCGCGTTTTGCCAGGGGATGCCCAAGGGTCTGGAACTGTTTGTCCTGAACCGCCTGGCCAATACATTTGGTTCGCCCAATGTCGTCGGTGTACAGGATGTTTGCCATGCCCCCCGAGAGATAACCGCGACCCACACCTGCGGCTTTTATCCGGTCGCAGATTTTCATCACCCGAGCAGGGCGGTGATTTTATGGGGAAGCAATATCACCAGTACCAACGAAGAAGGGATGATATGCAGCCTCCTGCTGAAGCAAATCAAAAATGGTACCGAACTCATCATCATCGATCCCCGCAAAACAGAACTCGCTCAAAAAGCCAAATACTGGCTTCAGATAAGACCCGGAAGCGACCATGCCCTGGCCCTGACTTTTTTGCATGTGATCATCAACGAACAACTTTATGACCAAGATTTCGTCCAAAATTGGACATCCGGCTTTGAGGATTTGCTCAACCATATCCGGGATTATTCGCCGGAAAAAATGTCAGAAGTCACCTGGGTATCCCCGCAGCTTGTCCGCGAAGCCGCAAGGTTTTACGCCCATTCCCATCCAGCTGCCATCCAATGGGGCAACCCCATCGAGCAGACGATTCACAATTTTGATACGACCCGCGCGCTGATCTGCTTGATGGCCATCAGCGGAAATCTTGACATACCGGGCGGCAATATTAAGCCCAATGCACCCAAAACCGCCCCTTTCGGAAAATTTGTCAGAGCAGATCTGGTTCCTTCCAAAAAAAAGGAAATGATACATGCCTATCACGAGACGATCCCCGGAATGATGACCGTTCCCCCGGGTCTGTTCCGAAAGGCCGTTCTTGAGGAATTTCCATACCCGGTCAAGGCCGCTTATATGCAGGGCACCAATCCGTTGGTCACCTATGCCGACAGTCAAAGGACCTATGAAACCTTATTGAAGCTCGATTTTCTTGCCGTCGCCGATATATTCATGACGCCAACCGCTTGCATGGCGGACATCGTGCTGCCGGCAGCCACACATTTTGAATTTAACGATATAGGCCATTACGGGCTTGGCCATGGCTACATTCTCGCCCGCCCGAAGGTGGTTGACCCGCCCCGGGAATGCTGGCCTGATATAAAGATTTTAAATGAACTGGGAAAAGCGCTCACATCCGAAGAATTCTGGTATGATGACTATGAGAAACTGTTGGATGAAATCCTCAAACCAAGTGGCGTCAGTTACCCGGAATTCGCTGATCAGGGATATCTCAAGGGAAGCGAGCAATTTCAGAAATATCTATCCTCAGGCTTTAAAACCCCGACCGGAAAAGTAGAATTATTATTAACTCAGGCCGACAAATTCAATCTTCCGCCCCTACCAGAGTTCAGCGGTCTGCCGGAAAAGGAAAATAAGGAATTCCCCCTGGTCCTGATCAGTTCTAAAAGCCGTTTTTACCTGCACTCATCCTATCGATGGCTAAAGCGGCTCAGAGAGAAAAGACCGCATCCTAAGGTGGAGATTCATTCAGAGACAGCCGAAAAATATGGAATCAAGCATGGTGAGGCGGTCTTCATTGAAACCCGTAAAGGAGCGATCGAGCAGATTGCGCATGTGACCGACGCGATTCATCCCAAAGTGATCAATGCCGCTTATGGATGGTGGTTTCCCGAGGCTGAGGCGGAAGTCCAATACGATTGGAAAACATCCAACTTTAATATGCTCACCTCAATGGAAACGTTGGGTAAAGCATTCGGTACGCCGAATTTAAAAGGAATTTGTTGCCGCATACGACGACATCAAGAAAAGCAAAATGAATATAGATGAAAGGATGGGTGTCATGTCAACAACCACCACCGAACTGTGCGAAGCGCTTGATAAGTACTGTCACCCCCATAGCCTACCGGTAGGAGTCAAGCTGGCAAAAGCCGGTGAGCAAATTCAACAGAAAGCAAAATTTCCGCTCAAGGACATTGGAAATCGTCTGGCGGTATGCCAGGGCATGACGATTGCCCGGACCATCGGCTGGACGATGGCTTTTCGCAAAGAAGATCATGCCTGCCCTCTGGGTTCGATGATTCTTGGTCATATTAAGCCGGATTTATTTCTTAAAGGAAAAATATCCGGTTACTATCAAGATCAAGAAGATTGTTCCCAAAAAATGGAAGCTGCTTATCCGCGACTGCCGCCAAATTCAATCGAACAAATCTGGTTGTCTCCACTAAGCAAATGTGAATTCGAGCCGGATCTGGCAGTTGTATACGGAAATCCCGCGCAGATGATCACGCTGATTACGGCTGCTAATTTTAGACACGGGCCGGGAATCAAATCCTTAAGTAGCGGCAGAGGCGGTTGTTCTTCATGGATTGCCGGAGTCAGCCAATCAGATGAATGCACCTACATGATTCCGGGTGTCGGTGAAAGGGTTTTTGGGGGAACTCAAGATTTTGAGATGAGCTTCGCCGTCCCTTACTCAAAATTTGAGCAAGTCATTGAAGGACTCAAATACATCAGAAAACAGGGGGCTTTTAGATATCCTGTGCCGAATCTGACCATCTTGAATGAACCCAAAATGCCCAAAGAATATTATACGCTTGATCCTGACCGTCAGCGCGGGGCAGAAAAAGCAGGCTGAAATCCTATTCCTCCTCGTACTCGTCGTCGCCCTCGTGCACGTATTTGATACATTGTCGAGGACGAGGAGAAGTACGAGGACGAGTAAGACAATATTAAAAACCCCGATTATATGAAAAAAGGTTCTTTTTTAAAATTTGAAACGCTCAATTTAGGCTAAGGACGATATTGTTCGGGTAATACAGCCTTTGGATCCCATTCTTTTGGAAAGCTTTGATCGGGAGTTTCCCCCATTTTTTCCTTTAACTTTTTAAGACCCGGCCGCGCAAATTTGGGATGGCCTTCCTTCAGCGTGCGTCCATTGATGGCCGCTTCACTGCGCAGGCGCTTGCCGACCGTCCGTTCCATCTGGCGTCCCAGCCACAAGACGCGATCGACATCGTAGCCGTGCTCGATGCCCATCTCATCAATTTGAACCAGCATATCTTCCAGACACGTCAGACCGACGTAACGCGGGTCTTCATAATAGTATTCACCGGTTCCCGGCACCGGGCAGTCGTCCAGAAAATTCGCCGGCTGTCCCCCCATGCCGCCCAGGGTTGCCTCAAAATGCGTGATACCGGCCTGCAGCGTTGCCAGAACCGAAGCCGAGGCGACCCGCTTGGTTTCGTGAAAATGGGCGATATGAAGCGACGTATCCGGGATTTGATCCAATATCATGGAAAAATAGCGATACACCTCCGGCGCGGATGCGCTGCCGTCATGGTCGGCATGTTCGATGTCAGAAGCGCCGATCTCCAGCCATCGCTTGGTGAACTCGACGGCATCTTGCAGTTCCGTTGCGCCTGCAATGGGGCTGCCCCAGATGGTGCTCACCGTGCCGCACATCTTAAGCCCGGCGTCGGCGCATTTTTTGATGCAGCGTTCGGCCTCCTTCCAGTACTCCGGCAGGGTTGTTCCAGAATTGGCAAAATGGTGTTCCTCTTCGGTAGAAACCATCATCAAACATCGATCAGGACCCACCCCTTTCTCTTTGAGCTGGATGGCACGATCAACAGCGCCCTCCCGGATGGTGACCGCAGTGATGCAAACGTCATCCAGATTGACGCCTCTTTTTTCGCAGCGCTTTTTAAATCGATCGCTTCGCAGATGGGCCAATACCTCCTCGGCATCGCTGAATTGAGGCATGAGATAGGGATTTCCGAGGTTGGTGACTTCAATGTTGCGGCATCCGGCAAATATCAATTCTTCAGCGTAAAACGTTTTTGCCCGCGTCGAGATAAATTGCTCCAAATGTTGGAACCCGTCCCTGACGGTGATGTCGCCGATGTTTACCTTTTTGGGCATTCTTGGAAAAATTTTCCAGTAATCATATTCAGTCATAATTGCGGTTTGCCTCCTTTCCATACTCAATTTAAACCTTTGCTAAATTCAACATCTTTATTTCGCTTTCATCTGTTAGTGGCCATTGGTTAGTTGTGAGTTGTCTTTGGTCCGTTGCAGGCAATGAAATAAAAATTGGATTGAAACCCTGATTTAGAACGACGGACAACGGACGACGAACCACTGGCGCTGAGCTAAAATTGAACTTGCAACCGGAAACCAAAAATAGTCGCATAATCAATCATATTCCTTACCTGCCCTTATAAACCGGTTTGCGTTTCTCCTTAAAGGCCGCCAGTCCTTCGAGCCTGTCTTCGGTGGGGATGCAAACCCAATACGCATTGGATTCGATCGCTAAGCCCGTGTGAATATCGGTTTCCAGGCCATAGTTGATGGCATACTTGGCCTGTTCAATGGCAATGGGACCGGCCTCACAGATCATGGCAGCCATTTTGCTGCATTCGGCGAGCAGATCTTTCTGCTCGCAGATCTTGTTGACCAGACCGATGCTGAGGGCCTCTTCAGCACCGATGCGCTGCCCGGTGAAAATAAGTTCCTTGGCTTTGCCGCGCCCGACCAATCGTGGCAGCCGTTGGGTGCCGCCTGCGCCGGGAATGATCGCCAGACGGGTTTCCGTCAGGCCCATGGTTGCTTTTAGGGAGGCAATTCGAATATCGCAGGCCAGGGCAAGCTCCGTTCCACCGCCAAGTGCGATACCATTTACAGCTGCGATCACCGCCTTGTTGAGCTGTTCGATGGAAGTGAACAGATTGCGGATGGTAAAGATATATTCTTTCACCTGATCGGGTGCCAGCGTCGCCCGCTCTTTCAGATCTGCTCCGGCACAAAAGGCTTTCTCACCGGCTGCGGTAATAATGATCACTCGAACATTCGGTTTGAAGCGGAACGATTCGATTTGGTCCCTCAACGAATGGAGCAGTGGAAAATTTAATGAATTCATGACTTCCGGGCGGTTTAAAGTCAAAGTGACGACTCCATTTTCCTCCTTAACCAAAAGGACACTATCGTTCATAAATTCCTCCCGTTTGATAAAAATGGTTTATTGAATAATTCAGCATACAAAGCCATTAAGGCGTATTCCGTTTTGATTAAAAAAATAATAAAATTAAGACATTATCAATAATGAGCGAGCGCTCGCTCACAGATTCATTCATAATGGAACCTTTGCCATTTGTCAATAGCTTTATCGATCAGAATCAACCCTTCCGTTATAAAAATTTATTTATATAAATTTCATATAGTTAATTATTAAATGAGGCTTAATGTCTGAATAACTTGACAACATAAAATAAGACGTGTTATTCATCGATTGAGCGCTCGTTCAGTTTGCTTTGAGCCTTGCAACCTTTTGATATCCTGTATAAGAAGCAAAAACAAATCAAATTAGATGCTTTGCCGCAAACAGCATGCTGGCGTAATGGAAACATGAAATGCTAAAACGGAATAAAAAGATCGGCCTGGCTTCTATGGGTCTGGGCGGCGGAGAAGCGGTGGCCATGATCGTTAAAAGATAATCTTTATTTTTAGAAAAAAATAGGTGTCAGTGTTCAGGTGTCACGTATGAAAAGTGACGTCAAGATATAGGTATCCTCAGCTGTGAAGTGTAATTTTTTTTCGACTTCACAGGACGACCCTGGTTTAAACCGACATTCTGATAGCCCATTTTGTTAACTATA
>JASFTL010000091.1:0-10298 GCA_050053555.1 Desulfobacterales bacterium | reverse complement strand
TATTTTGTAAAATCCGCCGATGATGGAACCGTTTATCTGGTGATCATGGACGGGAAGGCCAACGCGAATCACTACTATACGTTTACGACTGATGGTGACATCCAGCCCAATGACAAGATCCAAATGGCTACGCCCGTCGCAGATACGGATATACCGGCCGACATTGACCGGTCCTATGATGCAGACCGCCAGAATTTTGCCAACTGGTTCAAATACGGCCGGCGGCGTGAATTTGTCGCCAAAGGAGCTATCGCCCGGGTGCTGCACAGCATGCAAGGGGTGCGGGTCGGCATACTGGGGATTAACAAACGAATCATCTCTCCTTTGAAACCGGTGAAGGCGGTTATCAGCGGTGAGTTCAAAGACGAAACCGACACGCTTATAAATTCCCTGTACGACTACACTTCCGGAGGCGGCACACCCTTAAAACAGGGGCTGGAGAACGTCGGCGAGTATTACAAAAAAAATGACGGCAACCTTCAGGGCCAGAGCGGCGATGTACCTTATCCGGCCGATGGCGGTGCCTGTCAGCAATCGTTTACCATCGTTGTCACCGATGGGTATTACAGCGATACGGATCACGAATCGGTGGGCAATGCGGATGGCAGCAATTCTGACCCCTACCAGAATTGGGGTGGCGGAAGCCAACCTTATCAGGATAAATACGAAGACACCCTGGCCGATATTGCCCTGCATTATTACGCAACGGATTTGTCTCCGGATGAAAAAGACACACCCAAAGGTAACGGATTTGAAGATCTGGTACCGACCAACAGATATGATGGCGCTTCCCATCAGCACATGGTCACTTTTGGATTGGCTTTCGGGGTATCCGGGACCCTTGAGCCGGCGAATTATGAAGATGACCGCACCAGCGAACACTATATGAAAAAAATCATCAAGATGGAAGAGCCCCGTGAATATGGGGATTATGTGGTATGGCCGGATGTGCCGGGTGTTCGCAAACCGGAGTCCATCGACGATCTATGGCATGCCACCGTAAACGGCAGGGGGATTTTTGTAAATGCAGGTGAGCCCCGCAAGCTGGTTGAGGGGCTGCTGCAGATTATTAAAGACATCGAAGAACGCCAGCCGACATCGGCTGCATCGGTATCGGTCAACGGCGATTCGCTCTTTGCAAATCTCGGACCGGACGTACTCATTTTTCAGGGCAGCTACAGTTATATCGATGAGCAGTGGGGCGGGGATGTCATTGCTTACGAAGTTGATGAGAACACCGGAAAAGTGATCACCGATCCGCCTAAATGGTCCGCGGCTGATCAGCTTCAGGCCAAAGCCTGGGATACCCGCAACATTCTGACCTATGACGGGACCACATCGGGTTTGGTGTTTGCCTACAATAATCTGACGCCTACACAAAAAGCAAAACTGGACCCGGATGGGGAAAACATTGCCAATTTCATCAGAGGCAAAGACCTTGGCAGCAACGGCAACCGCAGCCAGATGCTCGGAGATATCGTGCACGCCTCACCGGTTTTTAGCGATAATGTCGTTTACGTCGGAGCCAACGACGGCATGCTGCATGCATTTAAAGCCACTGATGGGACCGAGCTCTTTGCCTATGTGCCCAATTTGGTATTTGAATATCTCAGCGAACTGGCCGATCCCGATTATGAACACAACTTTTATGTGGATTTAACACCGATAGTGCAAAAAGGCGAAAAACTGCTTGCCGCTTCCGGCAACCAGACCATCCTGGTGGGCGGTCTGGGTAAAGGCGGCAAAGGCTATTTTGCCCTTGACGTTACAAATCCGAACGCAATGACGACCAACGATGTTTTATGGGAATTTCCCAAAGAAACCGCTGATCAGGCCACCAAGGATGATATGGGGTATTCGTTCAGCAAACCCGTTGTTGTACGGTCCTATGATACGAACCATCCCTGGATCGTTATTTTCGGAAACGGCTATAACAGCCAAAACGGCAACTCGGTTTTGTTTATTCTGGATGCCGACACCGGCAATCTCATCGGCAAAATCCAAGCCGGGGCCGGTTCGGATAATGGGCTATCAAGTCCGATTGCAGTTGACGTGGATCTTGATGACATCGTGGATTTTATCTATGCCGGTGATCTTTTGGGTAATCTCTGGAAGTTTGATCTGACGCCAACCAAAGCATCAGACTGGCAAGTGGCCTATAAAGATGGCGCCACAGGGGTTCCGCTGTTTACGGCGATCGATCCGGATGGAAACCGCCAATCCATTACCAGCAAGCCGGATGTCATGTTTCACCCTGAACAGCACGGCTTAATCGTCTGTTTTGGAACCGGACGGTTTTTAGGCATTGATGATTTTTCGAACATCCAGCTGCAAACCATCTACGGTATCTGGGATTACGGTGACCGAGCCTTTCAGCCCGGAGTCGGCTGGAGTCAGGTGGACGACAATAAAGAATACCTGGGTGCCTTCCGAGACCCAAACACAGCCGCCCTGCTATCCAATCAACCGGCGAGCGTGAATTTACTCAAGCAGGAAGCTTCGGAGGTCAAGGTCGGCGCCGGCGAGGATGAAGTCACCGTACGGGTTTTGACCGATCACACGCCGGAGTGGATCACCGCACCAGATCCCGACAATCCCGACCCCAGTGAGCAACTGCCCGATCCTTCAAGTTCAGTTCCCAATGATGCCGGCTGGTATTTGGATCTGGATGTTTACACCGGGGAACGGGTCATCAGTGATGTCATCTTGCGGGATGGGATATTGATCGTCATCGGCTTTATCCCCCAACAAAGCCGCTGCAGTTCGGGTGGTGACTCCGTATTTATGGAGTTAAATGCCTTTACCGGTGGACAGCTTGCCGGCGTCCAGTTTGATATTCACGATGATGAAGGCGTTGGCGAGGATGATTATGTTGAAATTGAAGTCGATGGCAAAATGATTAAAGTGCCGCCATCCGGAATAAAACTGGCGGGCAACATTCAACCGCCGGCCATCATCAAGCTGGATGAAAGGACCGAGAAAAAATACTTAAGTTCCTCTGATGGTGGCATTGTGGAGATAACAGAGCGGGCGGCGAAAACCGGCATTGCCTATTGGATGGAGATTCGGCAGTAAAAACAACTAACCAACGATTACGCATCCGATTTATATAAGCCCTGAAAAGGAAAGGCGCCTTTCGGCCCAAGCTGAAAGGCCCTTTTTTGTATTAGCGATTGGGCGAATGGACGGCTGTGCCCGGTTCAAACTCTTTATCGGCGTTGGTTACAATCACCGTGGCAGTTGTGTTTTCAGTGTGGATGACGAGCAACTCAGCAAAATCAACCGGGAGAAGCAGAGTCTTTTCTCCCTTTTTTGGATGAATGCGCTCCTGTGCTTGAAAGTAAACGTTGTAAAACTGTCCGGGCTGAACGCCGTCTTTTTTGCCTTTATTCATAAAGGCAATCATGTTGTCGCCGATGAGCCGATTGTGGTCTTCGGCTTCAAGGATTCGGCCTTGCAGACCTTTAGGGCTGTCTTTGATGATGATTTTCGGCAACCTTCGGTAATAAGGCATTAACATATCGTCAAGTTCGATCGGACGATAGGCCTCGATGATCAGCCCCATCGCATACTGGGCTTCCACCTGGGTAATTTCCACCACACCGGTCAGCAAATGTTGGATGCCGATGTACGCATTCGTAACGCGATCCCTAATCGGAGCTAAGGTTCGATAGACGGTGTAACGCTTGCCGGGTACCAGCTCGAAACCTCCTTCCGGACGAATATAGACGATATCATTTGAATAAATCATTTCTTTGGTTTCTTGCACCTTAAAGATGGCGCCATGCGGTGTCACCGGTTGTTTACGGATAAAACCCACGCGATCGAGCGCGGTGTAATTGTAGTGGATCAGATCACCCATGGAAGATTTTAAGGACAGGGGCTTCCCCAATTTTTTTTCGGCCATTTTTTGGGAGCCTGTGCGACGATACAGCCGAATGCGCTCTCCCGGATAAATACGGTGGGGATTGGCAATCTGGCTGTTTTCTTGCCACATCTCCGGCCACAACCAGGCGGAATCAGAAAATTTTTGGCTGAGATCCCAGAGCGTATCACCTTTTTGAACTGTGTAGTAAAAACCGGTTTCATGCTCAAATGCCTTTTCGCCTTCAGCTGCCTGAAGTGAAAAGGCAACCGTTAAAAGCATCATAATAAAGATGGATACCCACATTTTAATTCGCAAACTTGTTTTGTAGATCATCAGAAGCCCCAATTCGGTTTAAGATTGAATTCGTGTCAAAAAGTAATTTATTTATAATAAGATTACCTGTTTATGAGCGATTTGTCAAGCTTGGCGAGCATCTGGCGGCAGCCATAAAAAAGCCCCCACAGCACAACCATCATCCATGAGGGCTTTTTATTAATTCTGTTATATGTGAAATGTCAGCTGACGATGAGCTTACATCATCCCGCCCATTCCGCCCATTCCACCCATTCCGGGAGCGCCGCCTCCGCCGGGCATGGGTTCAGGCTTTTCTTCGGGCTTTTCGGCAACCATGGCCTGTGTGGTTAACATCAATGAAGCCACACTGGCTGCATTTTGCAATGCCAGGCGAACCACTTTTGTCGGGTCAATGACACCGGCTTTCATCAAATCTTCGTAAGTATCGCTGTCAGCATTGTAACCAAAAGAACCCTGGCCGTTTTTGACTTTGTCGATCACCACCGATCCTTCCAAACCGGCATTGTTGGCGATTTGACGCAAGGGTTCCTCAATGGCGCGCATGATAACCTTGACACCCAGCTTCTGGGCGGCTTTAATTTTTATTTTTTCGAGAGCATCCAGGCAACGAACCAGCGCCACACCACCACCCGGAACGATGCCTTCCTCTACGGCTGCGCGGGTTGCGTTCAAGGCGTCTTCAACGCGTGCTTTTTTCTCTTTCATTTCGGTCTCGGTTGCCGCACCCACGTTAATAACGGCGACGCCGCCAATGAGCTTGGCCAGTCGCTCCTGAAGTTTTTCGCGGTCGTAGTCCGAGGTGGTCTCGTCAATTTGAGCCCGGATTTGTTTGACCCGTCCTTCGAGGGCCGATCGGGAGCCGGCGCCATCCACGATGGTGGTGTTGTCTTTGTCGATGGAAATCCGTTTTGCATTTCCCAGATCCGAAACAGCTAAATTTTCAAGCTTGATTCCCAGATCTTCAGATACGACCTGGCCGCCGGTTAGAATGGCAATGTCTTCCAGCATGGCCTTGCGCCTGTCTCCAAATCCAGGGGCTTTAACAGCTGCGACCTGCAGGGTGCCGCGTAATTTATTGACGACCAGTGTCGCCAGGGCCTCACCGTCGACATCTTCTGCGATAATCATGAGGGGTTTTCCCATTTTGGCAACCTGCTCAAGAATGGGCAACAGGTCTTTCATATTGCTGATCTTTTTCTCATTAATCAGAATATACGGATCCTCCAGAGAAACCACCATCTTTTCAGGGTCGGTCACAAAATACGGTGAGAGGTAGCCTCGATCGAATTGCATGCCTTCAACGACTTCCAAGGTGGTTTCCATGCTTTTGGCCTCTTCCACGGTGATGACGCCTTCTTTGCCGACTTTGTTCATGGCTTCGGCGATGATGTTGCCGATGGTCTCATCATTATTGGCTGAAATGGTACCGACCTGCGCGATTTCACGTTGATCCTTTGTGGTTTTGCTGATCTTTTGAAGCTCTTTTACCGCCACTTCAACAGCCGCATCGACTCCCCGTTTTATGTCCATGGGGTTGTTACCGGCAGCGACAAGCTTTTGACCTTCTTCGTAGATAGAGCGGGCCAACACCGTCGCTGTCGTTGTTCCGTCACCGGCCATATCACTTGTTTTGCTGGCGACCTCCTTTACCATCTGGGCGCCCATATTTTCAAATTTGTCATCCAGTTCGATTTCTTTGGCTACGGTCACACCATCTTTGGTGACCGTCGGGGAGCCCCAGGATTTGTCCAGAACCACGTTGCGACCCTTTGGACCCAGGGTAACAACCACAGCGTCTGCAAGCGTCCTAACTCCGTTAAGCATCAATTCACGGGCTTTCATGTCGTACTTAATCAATTTAGCAGTCATCTTAGTTTATCCTCCATCATTACTGAAATTGTGTTTTTATTTTAATCGATGATACCAAGTACATCTTCTTCACGCATGATTAAATATTCTACGCCTTCGATTTTTACCTCAGTGCCGGAATATTTACCAAATAGGATTCGATCCCCCTTTTTGACCTCTGGGGCGATTCGTTTGCCATTCTCATCAAGCTTGCCTTTACCAACAGAGACGACCTTGCCTTCTGCCGGTTTTTCCTTGGCCGTATCCGGTATAATAATGCCGCCTTTTGTTTTTTCTTCTTCTTCAACACGTTGCACTAAAATGCGATCCTGTAATGGTCTAAGTTTCATAATATAAATTCTCCTTTTACGTTAATCGGTCTTTCGTAGGTGTTGAACGTTTTACAAAAAAATGCGCTCTGCCGCGCAGAGCACTGATCAACATCTCACCTCCCTTCGAATGAGTTTTGGTGGCAAAATTTGAAAAAATCAATATTTTTAGAGCATTAAATAGTTTTCTGGCTTATTTTTGTTGAAATAATAATCACACTTTTTGGTTTGTAAAGAGACATTTTCTGAATTTTTTTAAGTTTTTGGGCATTCTTCCGGATGGCGATTTGCCGGGTGGGATCTGTACCGAAAAAATGGCTAGTGGAATTGGGCTATGGTGCGGATTTGTCCGTTGATGCCTTAGATGGCTTCTTTTCGGGCGCTGAGGTTGGGCTATCTGTTGTCTTGTTCGTGTCTGTTTTTGGGGAAGTTGTGCTGTTGGGCTTGGACTTGTTGGCATAATCAGTCACATACCATCCCGTGCCCTTCAAGTGGAAGCTGCTATGAGAAATAAGCTTGTGAAGTTTTCCCGAACACTGTTTGCATCGGGTCACTGGCCGATCTGAAAATTTCTGAAAAACTTCTTCAATCTGACCGCATTTGTTGCACTCGTACTCGTATATGGGCATTTCCTCGCAACCTCCGAAATAGTTTCTTTATTTAATTATAAATGTTCTCGAATTGTTATGTCAAGAAATCGGTGCTCGTGTTACATATCGTCAACCAAAGCCAATTGTCAAGCTTAAACGCTCGGGCTTTTTTGCTCAGCAATTCCGCATGCCCTCAAGCGGCTGGCGCCATTTGTTATAGAAATCCAGCACCGCCGAAATTCCCGAGACCTGGATCTGGTGCAGAATTTGATGGGTATTTTCATGAACGCGCTTTTCCTCGTTCAGCTTTTCCCGGGGAGATGCATCAAAGCGTTGTAAAAATTTACTGAAGCGGACGATATGTATCAATTCATGGGTGATGATATAAAGGCAAAAGGGAAACAATTCTAAATAAGGTGAATCTTCCAGCACACCATGAATCGCATGGTCCTGCAGGCAAATTTTGTAATAGTCGAAAACGCCGGAGCCGAGTGCCGTATCTTTTCGATGACCCTCATAACGAACGATTTGTGCAAACGGACCATAGACAATTTCTTCAGGCGTCAGATCAACAAGGGTTTTTACGTCATATTTAGGGCGAAGCCATTGGGTTGCAGACATCTTGTAATAATTACTGACCAGTTCTTCAGCCATCGAGACCGTATGATTGACAACTTTAATCTGATGTGTTGAAAATGGCTGCAAGTGTTGCATTTTATTCATTTTGCCTGAATGGATCCTGCCGATTTCTCAATAGCCGTGCTATCAAAGATTATCGGCAAGCGATTAAGACAGCCCCCCGTTGGGCGCGTCGTATTTTGGGTAAAGGCGAATGCGCTCTTTTAATTGGCCTTGGTTTTCTTTTCCTCAAGATGATCAGATATGGCCTTTTCGAGGCGCTGGCGAGCCTTGTTTGTGTTTTGAACAAATTTAACACCCATTCCGCGGTGGATCACCCGATCTTGTGGGACATTGGTATTTGACCAAATGACCTCCGCATTAAGCAAAAGCTCCTCCTGCTCGGAAACCTTAATGCAAAATCGCAGTTTTTCCTTCAGCGGTAGAGGTTTTCGGCAGACAACAAATGCTCCCCCGACACTGATATCTTTAAGCTGCACCTGAATATGCTCATATGGAGGTTCCAACATCGCCGGCCAGGAAATGGCGACTCTGGGGTGCTGGCGCTTTTCTTCCCAGGAAGACTTTTGGGAAGTTGCTGCTAATTGAACCGATTGGTCGGCGCCCAGTTTTCGTTTTGCATACGCATTAAAAAACCAAAATATGACCAGACCCACAAATATCGCCGCACCGATTGCCAAACTTGTTACAATTATCGCGTTATCCATAATTTCAAAAATTCCTCCGAGGCGCGGACCCTGCGGGCCAGAGGCCTACTGGCGGCAACGCCCTTAACGGTGAACCTGTTTTGATGCCAGCCAACATTTCACTATAGCATAAGCTGCTGCCGGTTTCCAATTCTAAAAAAAAAGTAGACATCCAACTGCTGGATATGATAAAAGATCAGTTTGTTGTTTCGTAAAATTTTGATTAAGGAGGTGAACCTTTGGGAAGTGTTGTTAAAAAGCGCAGAAAAAAAATGAGAAAGCATAAACACAGAAAGCTTTTGGCCAAGACACGTCATCAAAGAAGGAAAGGCAAGTAACGCAGCCATCGGTTTTTTGTGTACAATTGATAAAAAGCACCGTTTTCAAACGGTGCTTTTTTTTAAGCTTTAATTTTTAAGGTCCTTTGAGGTATTTTAAAATATCGGAGTCGGTTGTCAGAATGACCGAGCTTTCTTTATCCAATGTTTCGCGGTAAATCTCCAGTGTTTGAACAAAAGAGTAAAATTCGGGGTCCTTGCCGAATGCTTCAGCGTAAATAATGGTTGCTTCGGCATCGGCGTCACCTTTGATGATCTGAGCTCTCCGAAAGGCTTCAGATTCTATCTCCTGCAGATCCCTTTCCTTTTGACCCAAAATTTTTTGAGCCTCTCCCTTGCCCTCGGAACGAAACTTTTCCGCAATTTGCTTGCGCTCGGCGATCATCCGGCTATAAACTGACTTTTGGACATCTTCGATGTAGTTGATGCGCTTGATTTTGACATCCACCAGCTCGATGCCAAATTGAGCCAATTTGGGTTGAGCCTGCTTCAGAATTCCCTTGGTGATTTTTTCGCGTCCCACCGAAATCGCATAGGTTTCCGCCGCTTTCCGGTCGCTTTCCCCCCAACCGACCTCAGCCATCTCAAGTTCCCGATTCGATTTTCGAACGGCCTCTATAAGCGTATTTGAGGTAATGAAATTCCGAACGGCAGGGTCGATAATATCATTTAGTTTTCCAATCGCTGCAAATCGGTTGTTGACGGTCTGGAAAAATTTGATTGGATCCACAATTTTCCACCTGGCGAATGCGTCTACCCAGATGAAGCGTTTGTCTAAAGTTGGAATTTGACCGGGGTCACCATCCCACTCCAGCAAGTTTTTATTAAAGTAGTTGGCCTTTTGAATAAATGGAATTTTAAATTTCAGGCCCGGATCGGTTTTGGGCTCACCCACGATTCGGCCAAATTGGGTGACCACCACCTGCTCGGTTTCGTCAACCGTGTAAGCGGCACTGTAAAGGATGAAGGCGATGATGGCCAATGGAATCAGAAAGATGCTTTTATTTTTCATTTTTCACCACTGCTTGGCTGTCCAAGGTTAACCGATTGCCCCAAGTTGAGCAATGGCAACAGGTTTTTCTGGTTGGAATCGACGATATACTTTTGTCCCATCTTGGGAAACGTTTCCTTGATCGTTTCAAGATAGAGCCGCCGCTTGGTAACGTCCTCGGCCTTAATGTATTCATTGTAGAGGGCCACGAATCTGGCGGCATCACCTTTGGCGCGATTCACGCGGTTTAACGCATATCCTTCGGCGGCCCTAACCGTTCTCTCGGCTTCACCCCGGGCTGCTGGGATGGCCTTATTATAGTCTTCCTGAGCTTGAAGAATCATTTGTTCCTTTTGCTGTTCGGCCTGGTTGACCTCATTCCATGAAGGTTGCACGGGAGGCGGAACACTGGTTTTTTTCATCTCGATGGTCACAATGTGGATTCCACTTTCAGCCTGATCCAGTTCGGCCTGTAACAATCCCCTTGCTTCCATTGCAATTTCATTCCGCCTGTTTATGACCTCATCCACGCTTCGGTCCCCGACCACCAGCCGCATCGATGCTTCGGACATATCGCGCAGCAAGCGGCGGACGTCTCGTACTTTGAACAGAAAATCGTAGGGGTTTTTAACCCGAAATTGGACGATCCAGGGTACAATGGCCACGTTTAAATCTCCGGTCAGCATGAGAGATA
>JASFTL010000090.1:0-10309 GCA_050053555.1 Desulfobacterales bacterium | reverse complement strand
AAAAATTTCTGCCTCAATTATGGATAGCGCTTTTTGTGGATTACACAATGACAAATATATCAAATTTCAATCTACCGGAAATTGTAAGTTTCGTGCCTAAGTCTACATTTTAAGATTGTTGTGTATTTCGTCAAACAATCAGTGGCTTTTCATAAAAAAATGGGGCCCCAACCCGGGCCCCATTTTTTATGGGCTTTATATTACCAGAATTTTGAACGAGTCGGAGGCTTTCATATGCAAGACACTTAGGAGCGAAATCGTAGTGCACGACTTCGAGCCCTTAATGACGCATCAGATTAAAAAAAAGATCTCAAATTAGCCCCCTGCAATCGGAGGAAAAAGGGCGACTTCATCGCCTGCCTGCAATCGAGTGTCTAATTTCTGCGGAATGTGGGAATAATGGCGTCCGTTGATTAAAATTCGAATATGCTCATTAGGACCCTTTCCGGCTTTGTCGAAGATCATTTCCGAAAACCGCTCTCCAAACATATCTGATAGTTCATTTAAGAGTTCCATCAGCGTCAGATTGCCAATTTCGAGCTCCAGCGTAGATTGATCGCCCATCACCTCTCTCAAGGTCAGAAAACCTCTGATGGTAATTTTCATTACACTCCCAAATTGGCTCTAAATTCTTTAAAATTGGCCCGATAGGTTTCCAGCTCTTCTGCGGACATTTCGTCCGGAAACTGCAGATCCACCTGGGTCAGTAAGTCTACAACCGTATTGGCATGTGGGGCGACCCCCAAGACTCCCACCTTACTGCCATGTTCCAGCTTTATCTTGCCCAGCATAAAATCCGTCACAAACTTGCTTTGTTTGCGCAAGATCTTTTTCCACTCCTGGGGCGTGGCCGCAATGACATATTCCGCTTCTTTTAAGGCATCCTCTTCGGCGAAAAAAGCAATTTTAGTCAGTTCGCCTTTGTCAACAAACATACCGAATATGATATCTTCATCAATTCCCCAGGCGGGTTCGGCCTTGACCCGATAGCAGATTTTAACGGATAATTTTTTTAGTTTTTCACGAAATTCGGGATTCGACTGATAAATTTTGCCGCTTTCTTCCAGCCATTGCGGTGTACAATACTGACATGCCGCCATATGGATACCTCCTCGGTTCTTCAGGTAATCGTTAGCATCATCCACTATATCCACCGGACTGTTTGAATTTCTCCACCGCCTCTTCGCGCAGGACTTTTTTAAACAGTTTCTCGGTGACCGTCATGGGCATCGTTTCCCTGAATTCAACATATTTCGGTACGGCATAGGGAGCCAGCGCCTGGCGGCAAAATTCGCGAATTTCCGCCTCGGTGACCTTGCCCTGAAAGCCGTCCTTTAATTGAATCACCGCCATGACGCGTTCGCTGCCGGGGGTTTTGGGGTCGGGAACGCCGATGGCAGCCGCCATGTGAACAGCCGGGTGTTTGTAAAGAACTTCATCGACCGTTGTCGTATAGACCTTCATGCCGGAGACATTGACCATGTCTTTGACTCTGTCACTCAGGTGAAAGTATCCGTCTTCGTCCATCGAGGCGATGTCACCGGTGTGAAGCCAGCCATCGTCGGTCAAGCCGGAACCCGGTTCCGGCCAATAGCCTTTCATAATCTGAGGGCCTCTGACGACGACTTCACCCGGCTCTCCGAACGGCACTTCCTGCCCGCTATCTGCATCCACCAGTTTACACTCGGTGTCCGGCGACGGAATGCCCATGCCGCTTTTCTCTTTGGACATGAAACCGGTTACTTTGGAAAAAGGCGAGATGTTGAAGTGCGTTAGGGGTGACGTTTCCGTTAAACCGTATCCCTCCGAAACGGGTGTACCGATTTCCTTTTTAATGGCCTCGGCGATTTCTCTGGGCAGAGGGGCTGCAGCGCAAACGGGAATCACATTCATCTTGCCGACTTTGGCCTGCACAATACGCATTAACTGGGTCGGCACCGTGGGAATCATGAAAGGGCGATATTTCTTGATGGTCTCGACCAGGGTATCCGTGTCTCTGGGGTCCGGCATTAGTATCACCCGCAGACCCAGAGTGGCTGCCGCCTGGTGCGTATAGAGACCGTACGCATGAAAGAGCGGAACGGGTAGAAATACCGACGCCTTTCCGGCAAGGCCTCGCAATATCGGCTTGAGCATCCAGGGAAAGCCCTGCAGCATACAGCTGTAGCGGTTGAAATGCGTCACCATGACCCCCTTGGGAAGACCGGTCGCACCGCCGGTGAAAGCCAGCTCGCACAGATCTTCTTTAGGATCAATTTTTACAGCCGCCGTCAGGGCTTCGTTTTCTGCGATCAATTTTCGGAACTCATGGGTGTCCTGCGGCAGGCTGCATGACACTTGCTGAAGGTCGTAACCCTCGGTTGATGTGACGATGATATGTTCAATCTCACAGCGATCCTTTACCCCCAGAACCCGCTCCAGATGCTCCTCGCGGCAGATCACCACCCGGCTGCCGGAACTGCCCGCCTCGTGAATCAATCCGTCATCGGTGCGCAAAATACTGGTGGGCACCAATGCCGCACCCGCTTTTTTTATCGCCCAGTCGCTGATGATAAACTCGGGACAATTCGGCAAAAAAACACATACCCGATCTCCTTTTTGCACGCCCAGCCCCTGCAGGGCCGTTGCCAGTTTTTCAGACAGACGTTTCAGTTCGTGGTATTTTATTTTCCTGCCCAGGTAAAGAATTGCCGTTTGGCCCGGGTATTTTTCAGCAGCATCGTCCAGGGCCCTATAGACCGGCTCCTCCGGATAAGGCGCCAAACTGTGGTCTAGTTTATAGGGCCCCAGTTGATAACTTTTCAGCCAGGGTTTGTCAGCGTAGGTCATTTTCCTCACCTCAAATAATCTACTGTTGCTTTTCATAAGCAGTTTACAAAACACGGATTGTTTTTAGCGTTCTCAATTCATTTTATTTTAGGTTTCGGGTGTCAGGTGTCAACCCTTCGCCGAACCGCATGCTGCACAGTCGCTCATGCTATGTGTACCAATTGCAATTTGGTAGTCGGATTAGCGATAGATGATGGTTTCAGGCAAAATGTTGGGCACCTAAAAATTTAGAACCGAGCAAAGGATTTTCTGACACCTGAACACTGAAACCTGAAACCATAGACATTTTATTAAAAAAACCAACGTGACTTAAATAAACTGCACGGCTTTTGTAATTAGAAAGATGCATAACGGCGAGACTATCCCCATACACCGGCTTTCAGCTCTTCCAGGTCTAACTCGGTCAATTTTTCAGGAGTGGGCTTGCCGGTTTCCTTATCCCAGCCCCGCATTTCGTAATAGGCGTCTTTGAGCATTTCCAGGGTATCTTTATCGATCACCATGCCCGCGGCCGGTCCTTCCGGAAGCGGGTCTTCCATCAGTCGCCCGGGAAGGGTGTCATGTTCGCGCGTGATGCCTTCACGCACGCAATAAGCCCGCATGAGGTTATAAATGCGCTCGCCGCTTTTTCTGAAATCGGCCACGCCGAATTCCCATCCGGTGGCGTGGGATATCAACTGTACATAGTCCTCGGCCGGCAGCAGGATGCCCATAAACTTGCAAGCGCCGATGCAGTCGAACATCGTCAGCGCGTTTTCCAGATCGATGACGACTTTGGCCTCCTTGGGGTTGGCCACGAACGGATCGGCAATCGTGCTGTCCTCAACCAGCAGAAAGGGCGCGTCGATAAAGGTCGGCCCCTGGACATAGGCCGTAATGTGATCCCCGCCGCGGTTGGCGGTGACATACCCCAGGCCGGTAATCTTTGCTGCCCGCGGATCATAGGCGGGAAGTTCGAGCCCTTTTACATGCATGGCAAAGTGTTCCGAACCCTGTCCGAGCTGTTGGGACATCACCCTGGAACCTTCGGCCAGCAAATCACCGATGCCTTCCCTTTTGGCGATTTTATCGATCAGGCTGACCACCAGCTCGCCGTCGCCAAAGTTAAGCGCCAGGCCGCCGGTTTGTTCTTCGGTCAGGACTCCTTTTTCATAACACTCCATGGCAAAGGCGATCGTTGAACCGGCGGTGATTGTATCGATGCCATATTCATTGCACAGATAATTGGCCATGGTGATCGCGTTCATGTCCGACACATCGCACTGGGCCCCCAGGGTGTTGGTGGTTTCATATTCCGGTCCCTCACCCGAGCGTCCTGCCCACTGGCCCTCGCGGATCTCGGTTCCCCGTCCACAGGCGATGGGACAGGCAAAACAATTTATCCCTTTTACAAAAACCTTATCCGTTAATGCCTGGGCGCTGACGTCTTCAATCTGCTCAAAAACGCCCTGCTGCCAGTTGCGGACCGGATAACCGCCGCGGGCATTCACCATATCAGAGACCATATTGGTACCGAAGGCTTCAAAGCCCACTTTCAGTATGGACTCATCCAGCAAATCGTATTGTTTTTTGGCAACTTCTTTGAAGGTATCTGCCTTGGCCAGTTGGATGGGCACCTTGCCGCCACAGGCAACCGCTTTAACATTTTTGACGCCCATGACCGCTCCCAGGCCGCAACGGCCCGCGGCCCGGTGTGTGTTATTCATAATTGCAGCATAACGCACCCGGTTTTCGCCACCGGGTCCGATCGAGGCGATCGTTAGTTTTTGATCGCTGTCCTGTTGAATGTTGTCCTCGCTCTCCGGTACGGTCTTGCCCCAGAGTTTGCCGGCATCGCACAATTCGGCCCTACCGTCGATAATTCTCAGATATACAGGCTTCGGGGAGATACCCTCAAAAATGATGCCGTCAAAACCGCTGCGTTTCAGCGCCGGCCCGAAACTGCCGCCGGAGTTGCCGTGACCCCAGATTCCGGTTAAGGGGGATTTGGCAACCACTGAATACCGCGCGGCACTGGCGGAAATGGTTCCGGTCAGGGGCCCGGTCATAAATATCAATTTGTTTTCAGGTCCCAAGGGATCGGCACCGGCCGGCACTTCATCATATAGATAGCGGGTCGCCAGACCGGCACCGCCGATGAACTTTTGAGCCCAATCCTCCCGCAGATTTTCTTGTTGGATTTTGCCTTGCGACAAATTAATCCTTAAAATTTTGCCCATATATCCATTGGCCATGGCTGCTCCTCCATTTTTATTTTAACGCCTTGTTTTAGCTATACCGCTCCAATTATTTAGGCAACCCTTTTTTTCTTGGCATCATACAGTCGATCTTCGATATGCATATAGCCCAGGATGGCTTTGATGGTCAGGCCGCGCAATGGCTCAGGAGGCCAGGGAATGGTAGCCCGGTTCACAAAAAAGACATCGGTCAGGTCTGTTTGACGCTCAAGAACCAGATCTCGAACGGTTTGGCCGTTGAGGTGTGTCAGGCTGACACCATGCCCAACGCAACCCAGACTGTATACGACTCTCTGATCTCCTAAGCAGCCGATAGCCGGTGCCATATCAATGGGCACAGATACCGGCCCTCCCCAGGCGTCACTGAATTTTATATTTTTCAAAGGCGGAAAAATCTCACGAACGTCCTTTCTCAGCCCTTCGAAGATCTTCGCATTATCGTCCCTGTCCATGTCATCGCCTTTGCTCAGCGAAACATCGCGGCCGCCCATCACAATTCGGTTATCGGCCGTCAGCCGATAATAATGGACGAGGTTGCGGGCATCTTCAATCCCCTGGCGATTCTGCCATCCGATGGCCTGATACTGATCTTCGGTCAGGGGCTCGGTGATCACGATGTGCGTCCAAACCGGAATCTGCTTGCTTTTCAGTTTGGGGAAGAAGTGCGACCAGGCGTTGGTTGCAAAAACGACTTTATCGGCACGAACCTTTCCATTTGGGGTCGAAAGCGTGATCTTTTGCGGCCCTCTCGAGACCTCCGTCACCGGAGTCTGTTCATATATTTCAATGCCCATCGGCCGAATGGTTGCGGCCCAGCTCCATGAGAGCTTGGCCGGATTGAGGATTCCGCACCTGGGCTCCCACCAGGCACCTATAGTGGTTGTCAAAAAAACGTTCCGGTTGCGGGACGTTTTTTTGTGACAACACTTATGCCGCCATCCTTTTTTCGGAACATTATTATGACAAGCGGTATAAATACATGGGGCTTTTGACCTCTTGCTGAATCCGGTCCTTTTCAAGCCATTCAATTCCCTCCAGGCCGAGCTTGTGGGCGAATTCGATTTCATGCAGGATCCGTTTCCTGTACTTTTCGGAGGTGGCGACCCTCAAAAAGCCGGGGTGCTCGTAATCACAATCCCAGATCCTGATTGATCAGAATAACCTTGATGCGGCCTTTGGGGTAGGATTTTTCGTGGATCGTCCAGACGTTGCAAATGCGAGCAGGGCTGTCGCAGTCCATGCAGTAAGAGGTCTTGACACACGGTGTTTTTTGTTTGTGCCGGATGGCATTGGCCGGGGCCGCCAGATTCTTGATGCGATCCATGGCTTGCTCCAGATCGGAAACGATCTTATTGCGGCCCACCATAATAACAACCCACTTCGGACCAAAAACCACGCCGCCCACCCGGTTGCCCACCATATCCAGATTCACAAGGGCACCGAATTCTACAACCGCATTGGTTCCGCTGAAAAACAGATCGCTTAAAAGCGCATTTCTGCGACGCTCGATGATTTCTTCGCGGGATGCTTTCTTATCGAAGGTGTCGATTAAAGTGGTTTCGGAATTTTTTCTAAAATATTCCAACACGCCGGTTTCAAAGAGTGTTAAAGAATCCCCATAGGATACGCTTTTAACATTGATCGCGGGCAGGATCTGTTCGATGACGATTTGTCCGGCTTCTGACGGGTTTTGGGCAATAAAGGCTTCAAAATTATTCTTTTCGAGCGCATCTTTGCAGCTTTGCAGTCGCAGATCCCAGTATGTTTGCATCGACGTTTCCATTATTCAATCAAAGCCTTATCGGTTGGCCAGTATCTCACGACAGGCCTCGGCAATATCATTAGCGCTGAAACCCAGGATTTCCGAAAGATAGGGTACATCTCCGACTTCGCCGAATCGATCCTGGGCGCCGAGTCTTTTGACTTTTACGGGATCGTGTTCGGCCAGAACCTCACAGACCGCTCCACCCAGTCCGCCGATCACGCTCTGGTTTTCAGCGGTTACCACCGCTCTGGTTTTCTTTACCGATTCTAAAAGGGCGTCGACATCAAACGGTTTGACGGATGGATAGTGAATATGCTCGGCATGGATGTTCTCTTCGTTCAGCATTGCAACCGCTTCACGCGCAAATATGGTCGTTAAGCCGGTGGTCACAACGGTAACATCTGAGCCTTGATCCAATACGCGGGCCTGATAAGGATCAAATTCATAGCTGTCGTCAAATATCGGCGGCTTGACTTCCCGAATCAGCTGCATGTATTCCGGCTTCTGACTGGCCGCCATATAACTGACTGTGGAGCGCAGTTCATAGACATCGGCCGGGCAGTAAACCCGCATATTCGGCATGGCGCGCATGATCGCCAGGTCCTGAAAGCACATGTGGGTGGCGCCATTTTTGGCGGTGGTGATTCCCGGAGCGGTGCCCACGATTTTTACCGGGTTTTCGGCATAAGCAATCGAAATGGTAATCTGATCATAGGCCCGACGGGTGGCAAAAGGGGTAAAGGTTGCGCAAAAAGGTATCATGCCCTCGTTGGCCAGTCCGGCCGAAATACCGATCATGTTGGCTTCAGCAACCCCGACATCGAAAAACCGGTCCGGAAACGCTTCCCAGACCCTGGGGACCGTTCCGGATGATTTTCCCAGATCGGCTTCCAGGCAAACCACATTGCTGTTTTCCGTCATCAGCTCAATAAGGGTATCCGTATAGACAGCCCTTAATTCTTTCTCGTGCAGTTTCATGCGTCTTTTCCTTCAGTCCAGTTAAATTGGAACGGCGCCCCATCTTCGTCGGTGCAAACGCCTCCGATGACCCTTTCGCGTTCGTCTTCATCGGGGATGTTGATAAAATGGCATTCAATTCGATTCTCGTAGCATTCGTTTCCCCTGGCCTTGACCGTATGGGCCACGATCATCGAAGGCCTGTCCTTGACCGCGATGGCCCTGTTCAGGGTATCATAAATCTCATCCCAGTCATGGCCGTTCATCTCAAACACTTCCCAGCCAAAAGCCCGCCATTTATCCACCAGCGGTTCCAGTGAGACGATGTTTTCGACTTCAGCGTCGATTTGCATTTTGTTATAGTCGGTGATGACCACCAGGTTATCTAGTTTATGCTGAGCCGCAAACATCGCAGCCTCCCAAATCTGTCCTTCCTGGGATTCGCCGTCACCAATGACGCAGAAGACATTATTGGATCTTTTCTGAAGCTTGTTGGCCAGGGCGATTCCATTGGCACAGGATAATCCCTGGCCCAGCGAGCCAGCGGACTGATCCACGCCGGGTGTGATGACCTGGTCCACATGGCTCGGCAATTTGGTGCCGTTGGCATTCAGGGTCAGCAGCACGTCCTTTTTAAAAAAGCCCTTATAGGCAAGTGCAGTATAAAGGGTCGGGCCGGCATGTCCTTTGGATAAAATGAAGCGGTCTCGATCTTCCCAGCGGGGATTATCCGGTTTGAGGTCCATAATTCTAAAATATAGGGTGATGATAATTTCCACCAGACTCAGAGACCCGCCGATATGGCCCCCGCCCGCCCGGCACATGATATCCGTAATAATGTAGCGGAATTCTTTGGCCAGCTGATCCAGTTGCTGCCTGCTTTCGATGCGATCCCTGTCCATCAAAATCTCCTTAAACCCCCAGTTCTTGTTTTAACCAGGCCTTGACATCGTCATCCAGCGCATACACTCCCTTCAGCTCGCAAACATCTTTTTCAAATTGCGCCGGCAGTTCAAATTTCGCCAGTTCAAGCGCTTCTTCCGAATTTCGGCGGATCAGATAGATATAATAGGGCTTACGCCAGCAATTGACGACAAAATAAGTGGTATAATCGCTTTTGGATCGGATGACGTATTTTCCGCTGCCCCAATCGGTATTGCCCCACTCCAGATATTGCTTGACGGCTTCTTCGGGCGTCATCTCCCATTCGATCTCATTGATCAGATCGATATCTTTTTTGAGTTCTTCAAGGGTGAGCATTTCCTAAACCTTTCTATTGGTTGGCCGGTTGAGCCGGTTTAGCCAGTTGAGCCCGTTAAATAAGGAAAATATCTGATTTTAATTTTTTCCGGCTAACCGGCAAACGGGCTAACGGGCTCAACCTAGAAGGGTAGATTAACCCTTTCGAGCAAATCCGGGTGATCGCCCAAAAACCGATATAAAGTGGCGCGACCTACACCGAGTAGTTTGGCGGCTTTCACTTTATTGCCACCGGTCCGCTCAAGGGCTGCTCGTACCGAATCTTCATCCAGTTTGCGGGATGGGCCTCGTCGTACGCAGATATTTTCAAGAGCGCGTAGCTCCAGCGGAAGATCATCCGGCGTAATCACTCGACCGCTGGATTTAACAATGGCAAACTGAATGGCATTCTGCAATTCGCGCACATTTCCCGGCCAGCGGTAATCCAGCATCAACGACATCGCTTTATTAGAAATCTTTAGACGTTTCTTGCCGTAACGCTCCCGGGCCTCCTGTAAAAAATGTTCGCTTAGCAAGGGAAGGTCGATTTTGCGATCGCGCAGCGGCGGCAGCTCAATCGGTATCACATTCAGCCGATAATATAAATCTTCACGGAACCTGCCGCGTTTGACTGCTTCTTTGAGATTTTTATTGGTCGCGCTGATCACCCGAACATCAACACGAATCGTTTTTTCTCCGCCCACTCTTTCAAATTTGCCTTCCTGTAGAAAGCGCAAGAGTTTGGCCTGCATTTTATTTGAAAGTTCGGTTACCTCATCCAGGAACACCGTGCCGGTGTCTGCCAGTTCAAAACGGCCCTTTTTATCCCGGAAGGCGCCCGTAAATGCCCCTTTGACATGTCCGAAAAGTTCGCTTTCAATCAGCCCCTCCGGCAAAGCCCCGCAGTTGATTGGTACAAATGGTGCACCGCCACGCGGGCTTTCATTATGGATGGCTTCAGCCACCAGTTCCTTTCCGGTACCGGTTTCGCCGGAGATATGAACCGGGTAATCATAATCGGCAACATCCTTGATCTGTCTAAAGATCGATATCATTTTACTGTCTTGACCGATGATGTTACCAAAGCGGGTCAGTTCTCCGACGCGTTCTTTTAGACTGAAAATATCGGTCACATCCTTAAATGAGGTCAGCACTCCGGTATACCCACCGTCACCGTCCCGCATGCTGGTAACCGTCATCTCGATGCGTCTCCTCTCGCCGGTTTTGGTGCTGATGTTCAGGGTATATTCGGATTTTTCGGCCAGTTTGGGTGGATCTTCAC
>JASFTL010000089.1:0-10322 GCA_050053555.1 Desulfobacterales bacterium | reverse complement strand
TTGGAAATCAATAAACGGCGAGCAGCTATATCGCGGACAGTTGCCTCTTCATCTTGCCTCATAAGTTTGCTGTATCCGACGGCATCTGCACTGAGGATAGCGGTGAGCTTGCGTTTAAAACCTTCTTGAGACATAGGAGGTTCCTTTTTAAGGTTTTAAAGCGAAGAAAGGAAATAATTAGGAGCCTGAATCAATATTTACAATAACCAAAGGAGTTTATGAGGTCAAGAATAATTATCGCATGGATATTTCGGGATGTGTTTCATTGTTGGATATTCGTATTCAATGTCCGCTTTTAGTCGTGCACTCGTTCTCATACTCCTCCTCGTCCTCGATAGTGAATCGAATAACGAGTACGAGGACGAGCAAGTTAGCACTCCGTGACTGCCGGAACAAGGGAATAGAAACCGGAAACCAGAACCTCTGAACCTTGGAACCTGAAACCAATAAAAAAGGGAGCGCCTTGCGGCGGCTCCCTTTTGGCTCCTGCGCTACTTTTCGACGATCAACTCAATCTCCGGTAGCAGCTCCGTGCAGCTTGATCTCAACTTTTTCAGACAGTCCCTCGTAGTATTCACGCAGGATAGCAACGACTTCATCGCGGCCGAAGTGATCGGGTAATTCTCCGCCTTCTGAGAGCAGTTTGCGCAGCATGGTTCCGCTGAGCAGTACCCGATCGTTTTTTTGGTGCGGGCAGGTCCTCAAAGAAGCCATACCGTCGCATTTATAGCAATAAAATGTCCAGTCGATTTTCAGGGGTGTGCAAAGCAATGCTTTGCCTTCTTCCTCTGGATTTGGAATTTTATCAAAGATGGTCTGGGCTTCAAACATACCATAGAAGTCACCCACCCCGGCATGGTCACGGCCGATGATCATGCGAGAGCACCCATAGTTTTGCCGGAAGGTGGCATGCAGCAACCCTTCCCGGGGTCCGGCGTAGCGCATGTCAAGCGGATACCCGCCCTGGACGACCTTGTCTTCAACGAAATAATTCTTAACGAGGGAATCGATGCACTTAACGCGAACCTCAGCCGGGATATCACCCGGTTTCAAATTTCCGACCAGAGAATGAATATATACGCCATCGCAGACTTCAACGGCAATCTTGCAAAGGTATTCATGAGAACGATGCATGGGATTTCTGAGCTGAAGTGCAGCCACTTCACTCCATCCGCGTTCTTCAAAAATTTTGCGGGACTCTTCCGGTCGCATGTAAACGCCGGCATACTTTGTGGGATACTCGGCTTCGCTGAGCACCTTGACGGGTCCGGCCAGGTTGACATCTTTTTGTTCCATGACCATCTGAACGCCCGGATGATCGTCCTTGGCGATTTTCCAGAATTCCTCGGCGGTGGCGGTGCCTTCACCCATGTAGACTTTCTCGCATTCAAACTTTTTGTCGACCTCGGTCATTTCATATTTCTCGGAGACCGTCATGGTGGCCATGATCTCATCGCCTTCCGGGTCATAAAGCGCAATTTCCTCACCTTCTTTGATGCCGTCCGCATCTTCTTTCGAAGCCGATAAAGTCACCGGAATGGGCCAAAAAGTCCCATCGGCCATCAGAAAATTTTCACAAACTCCTTTCCAATCCGCCCGGGTCATAAAGCCGGTCAGCGGGCTGAATCCGCCGATACCCATCATGATCAAATCACCTTTTTCACGTGGGGAGACTGGAATTTTTTTAAGGCCTTCGGCCTTTTTCTTCTCAGCTTCCAGCTCGGCGCCTTCAAGCAGGCAGCAGATCAGTCCCTTGCCGCCATGAGGTGGAATTAAATTAGCCATTTGGTTTGCTCTCCTTTCAATCTAACTTTCTCCAATTAAGTCGCTCAGAATACCTATTATGTATCTATATAAAAAGATAAAAATTAGTAAGGATATCCGATTTTGTCAAGCGTAATTCCACACTTAAAGCATACATTTATCGATAAATCTGGTCGTTTCTGCGCAGCTGTCATTTGAATAAAAAATGAGGGGCCGCACCTAAATTTTAGCTTGATTCGGTCTCCGATTCCGCGTAATGATATCCCTAAACGTTAATCCCGCCATCCTTTTTTATCCATTACAACCTAAATTCGTGTTCAAATTTAGATATCTGTTATTCTGAAATTGGAGTTCTAATTATGTCAGCGATCAATATGTCAGATGAACGGCGACAGCAAAAACGGTTTATCGCCCAGGAAGGTGCATTTGCTGCTCTGGTCGACCAGGAAAGCAGATTGGGCCAGATTAAGGATATCAGTATGCGGGGCCTTTCGTTTCGGTATATTGATAGCCACGAGAAGCTCGAAAATGCCGATGAGTTGAAAATTATTCTGGGCAACCAGGGCCTGTATCTGGACAAGGTGCCCTTTGTAAAAATATCGGACTTTGAAATTAAAAGCGAATTTAGTTTTAGCACCATCAAAATGCGGCAAATCGGATTGCAGTTCGGAGAACTGACGGCTGAGCAGAAGCTGCGATTGGATCAATTTATTAAGTATCACACAGTCGGCGAGGTCTAGCGGATTTCTGACTTATGCTTTTTCGTTCTCGTTTAGGTCATCGTACGCGTTATCGATAATGAGGCAAAGCATCAATACCAAAGCCAGGCGATTTGCGCCTGGCTATTTTCTTTTGGGCACCCATTGCTGCTTAGAAGGTAAATAAGCCACCCAGTACCAAAATAATCACCGCCAAAATGACCACGGTTGCGATGATGATGTTGCGGTTTTTGGTTGCTGAAGGTCTTTTAATAACTTTCCCTGGCGGTACTTGCTCTTTAGGAGTGATGGCTTGTGTTTTTTCAGCAGAATGGATGCGATAGAAACTGGATGGTGGCGGTGTGTCTGGCGGTTTTAGTTCGGGTGGTTTTAGCCCGGCCATGGGCTGCGGCGCGATGGTCTTGTCGTCAAATTTTTTGGTGAAGATTTCTTTCTGACCTGTTTCTGAGTCCAAACCCTTGGGTGTCTGGTCGGGTTGCTGAACGGGTAAATCCGGCGGAATGGTTTGAAAAGCCTCATCGAGCTTTTCAGGCTTTGCCGAAATTTCGGCGCCGCACCCTGGACAAAACCGGTATTCCAGCGTTTCCACTTCCGGCAGCGGCTTGCTGCATTTGGGACATTTCAATTCCATTTATTTTAGGGAGTTTTTGTCCTACAAATTTTGGTTTTAATTTACGGTTTCCGGTGCCAAGTTAAAGGTGTCAGGTGCCAGCGTACAAAAGTTCCGCCATAAGCGGTTCAGGTTTCAGGTGTCGCGTGTCAGCATAAAAAAGACGGGGGATAGGCTTAAAAAGTTTTGCGGAATGCTCCCTCATCTGATGCTCACCATCTGTCTTTTTTCGTCTGTTCTGTTGTTTTTGATACCTGAAACTCGAAACCTGACACCTGAAACCTTACTAGGGTCTCGTCGTATTCAGCCCCACGAAGGTACCGCCGTTTTTCTGACACAAAGTACGCATTAATGTGGCGAAACGCTCGCCGGTGTTGCCGCGAACGCGGGTTTTTCCCATTACCACCGGAAAACCGACGGCATGAATCCGAACTCTTCTGGAACCATCTTTCGTGCGTTTATTGATGCGATCCACGGTATCAATCACCGGCTGCATCCGCTGACCGCTGAATTCATCGCCAAAAACATACAGGCTGATTTTTTTATCCGTTGCATAAAAGGTTCGAATCGCTGCCGTGATACCTTCTACCGGACTACTGTTGCTGAAGGCGCGCCATGTGCTCAACCTGGAAATAATGGCTCGACGACGAGCCGGCGTATCGGGGATCCACTTTCCGCTGTATTGCGAGAACATATATTCGCCCATGTCGTTCATGATCTGTATGCCCTTGACCTTCGGATACACGTCCAGGGTCTCTCGTAATTTTTTCTGCACCAGACCCCAGGCATAGCGCTGCATGCTGCCCGACGTATCGATAATAAAGATAATATACTCGCTGTCTACCGGAATGCCCCCAATTGACGTATCAAGTTTACGCGGCCGGGTTTTTAGCAGCCGCTGCATCTCTGCGGTTAATTCCTGCATGGCTCTCGCGAGTCGGCCTTCAATAATATTTTGCACCTGAGCGGTGTCCTTCGAAGCTGCAAATTGGCCCTTAATTTTTGACAGATCTCCCTGCAGCCTCGCCAGTCGAATTTTTTCTTCGGACAGCTGCTCCTTTTTAGCCGTTAAATTGCGATTCAGTATAGCGGTTTCACCCCTGATTTCGACGAGCTCTTCTTCAAGCCGGACAATTTTAGCCTCGAGATCCTCCTTAACTTCTTCAATGATCAGGGGTTCGGCGAATTTTGATAATACAAACAGCAGGATCACTGCTCCGAACCCGCAGCATATGCAGTCCAGAAAAGATAAGCTGAAAATCTGAATGTCTCTTCGTTGTTTTTTCATCTCTTAATACGCATTTCCCCGTTCGATAAATCCGCAATCCAAAATTCGCAGTCCGAAATACATCAAGGCCAATCTTTTGAGGGCGAAAAAAATGAGCCGCGGGTGTCCTTTGCCAGGCGCCAAAATGCATCGGCTGCCAGCGGGTCGCCTTCCATGGGATATAAAATAACATTGACCGGAGCCCGCGGGAATTTGCGAATTGCTTCGTTAAACAGGCTGAGTCGTTTTTTGCTACTCACGCGTTTGCGCCAGGGTTTACTTGATCCCATTGTCGGCAGGCCGTCTGTCAATAAAAAAATGTTGTCCGGCGCCGGTTTCATTGCGTCCATGGATGTGATGGCATTTAAAAGGCTGGTGCCTTTTTGCGGAATCACGCTGCGGATCTTATCTGCTGCCTGGTTGAGTTGATCCACATTGCCGGCCTCCAGCCAGGTTCCCTGAGTGCCTTCAAGTAAAGGAGCGGCCGTTTCGTTAAACGCGTATATCTGGAATTGGCTTGTTTGCGGAAGCTGGGTGGTCAACCAGTTAACGGTTGCGACAGCCTGCTGCCATTTGGCCGATTTTATTTTTTCTTTGGCGCTGAGATTACGGCGTCTGATGATTCCAACAACCGTTTCGTCGAGCATGCTGGCGGAGGCATCCACTAAAATAAATATGCGCCGACCCCCCATCTTTAAGTCGGTTAAATATTGACGGTCGCCTTGTCCGGGAAATTTTCGCAGCCGGGTGCCCATGTCGTCCTCGGTTTTGGCACCGGCTCTCAGGCGCTTGAGTTCTTCTTCTAAAGATTTCAAGTCGGCTTTTAATTTATTGACATGTGCTTTGGTGGCCAGGGTGTCATCCTGCCTGTCAGACAACTCAATCTTCTTTTGCTCAAGAATTTCAATGATTGTGCGGGATAGTCCTTCTGTGCGCACCAAATTCGCTTCTGTCTGCTCGATGGCATTGCGGGCCTGTATTAAATCTTTTTTTCCTTCGAGAACCTGCTGCTCCATGCGATCCACCTCAGCGCGAAAGTCCGAGGTAATCGAATCCCGCTGGGCGGCACTCTTGGCGTTTACCAGCACAAACAAAAGAATAATCGCCCCCAGCCCGCAGGTAATGATATCCAGAAAGGATAAGCTGAACACATTGACGGATCTACGTTTCATCAGTTTCTTTGTCCAGACACGCAATGAGTTTGAGTGTTTCACCCGGTGTTCCGACCCGGATCGTCTGACCCAACAGTAAAATCATTTTTTTGTCTACCGGGTTTTCATCCACAAAGGTACCGTAGGTGCTGTAATCATTTAGCACAACCTGATTGCCCTGCAATTGAACCGCGCAGTGTTTTCGGGAAACCCCGGCGATCTGCCCCTGGATTTCGATGCCGGATCCGTCTGCAACCCGTTGAAGCCCGATGATCAATCGCTTTTCTGTTATGGGATAGGCCAGATTGCGATAAAGGATGTGGGTGGGTTGCCTTTGGCCTGTTGCCGGCCGTTTGGGTTCCTCTCGTGAGATGGGGCCTTTAGCGGGCAATGGCCGCGAAGTCAAAAAGGGGGCGCTGTTTCCAGCCTGCTGTTCAAACAGCAGCCGCATGGATCTTAAAATTCCCAATGCACCGGAACCGGGCTCCAGCTCGATGATGCTGCAATTTGCGATTTCAGCCAACATGTCTTTCATGCCCGGCAAACGGCTGATTCGATCTGTGAGCATAAGAACCGGTCCGGATTCCGCCTTGCCATAACGATCATAGAAGCGGTCGACCACACGACGCGCTTCCTCGAACACAGATGCCCCTTTTTTGTAAAAAAGGTCGCGCGTCAGCGTTACGTGGTACACTTTGGATCCGCCTGTCATTTCAAAATAAACACTTGGATTCCGGCAAAGCTGTGTCAACACACCCGGCAGGCGATCGTATAACTCCTGTTCGGTGGCGGCCTGGTGCAGGGGGTCAAACCGTGTGTTGCCCACAAATTCTTCGGCAATGGCATCCACCCATCTTCGATATAATTTATTGAGACCATTGCCCTCTGCGGATACGGTGTCTTTCTGCTTTAATTGTCCCGTCCGCTCAAGGCGTGTAACTTCAAAGCGGTGTAAATGTATATCTATGTGCAGCAATAGTCCTTCTGGCAGTCGCTCCGGAATCGCTGCGACTGCCAGGGGAACAAAACCTTTTACCGCGATGCCCAGTTCTTGGGCGATCCCTAAAATAAAACCTAAATGCTCTCGGGTGTAAAACCCTGGAACGGCAATGATCATTTCCTTTCCGTAATGTTTAACGGCCTCCCAGATGCGGGCAAAATGCTCGCAGGCGATTTCAGCGTGATTTTGTGCAAAGGGATTGGGCTGTTCCAAGGGCTTAATATTGAGCTGCTCCCAGAATTGATTGAGAATCTGACGCGGATAAAGATGGGCTTTTCTTTCAGCCGCCCCGCCGACGGTTAATCGATTTTTTTCAGCGAGCGCAAATCCGGGACTCTCAAAACTGTTTCCGTCGACTTTTAACAACCGCTCTGGTTCGGCTCCCGCCACAAGAATACCGGCATCACTCAGTTCAAGTCCTAATAGGCTCATAAAAGGTACCTTTGTTTTTAGACTCAAAGGTTCTGGGTTCAGGGGCTCAAAGGTTATCGTCTTTCTGTGCTCCGTATGTTGGCAGCCGCAGAGGGCTGCCCTTCTGTTCGATTTTCATCGGTCATCTGACCTCTGACATCTTTGGGCTGTTCTTTAACCTCTGAACCTTCGAACGTCGAACCCTTGAACCCGGCGGGAACACCCGCCGTTATTTTGTATACAGATGGCTGATCAGGTTTTCATCACAGTAGTTTTCCGCATCCAGCACGTAGCGTTCCTGCAGCTGCTGCAATTGATGCAAAAGAAACATCAAGCCAATACTGATTAAAAGAGCGATCAGGGTAGAATTAAATGCGACCCCCAGGCTGCGGGTGACGTCAAATATGTCGCCTTCAATGGCCTTATGCGCCTGTCCCAGAGCATCTCCGATCCCGCGAACCGTACCAATAAACCCGATGGATGGAATGGCCCAGGCGATATAGCGTATCATGGATAACTCGGATTCAAGTCGTTCGGCTTCCGAATCGCAATAGGCATGGGTGGCGCTTGCAACATCCTGAATATTGCGGGTGGTACTGAATCGCTGTAAACCCGCCAGCAAGGCTCTGGGCAACAACGTCGCCCGCTGCTGCCTTGGCAGTGCTTGAATCTGCCGGGATACATCCCGGGTGTCCTCCGGAAGGATGCGCTCACCTTCTGCCAGCGGAATCAAGTCCATTTGCAACAACGCCCGCTGCCGCGAGGTCTTAAAGGCCTTATACCCCATGATGGCAATTGCCCAGAACATCAGAATAAAACATGCTTCCTGTTCGTAATCACGAATCAATACAAAAACCGATCGTTCCATTACCTGAGATTTGTTTTCTGCCAGTTGAATCGCCTGTTTGGCCAAAATGGCATCGGCCCTGGGCCGAATGACTGCGACATAGATGGCATGCACGATAATCACGATGATAATCAGCGAAAACACCTGGTAAAGGAAATCAAAAGAAAAGGGGAAGTCTCGTTTCATGGCACCCTTCCATGTATGTTATGCGTTAAATACATTCTTGGATAGCAATATCATGTTTCACATAAATTTTACAAAGATCCAGGTTTTTATGGTTTCAGGTTTCAGTGTTCAGGTGTCAGGGCAATGGCGACATATCAGAAATTGCTTTCTGTGATCTGTCATCTGTTTCATGTGTTCCTTATCTTGCTGACACCTGAAACCCGACACCTGACACCATTACTTTTGAAAAAGAAGATGAGTAAAATTAACCTGCATCTCGTAAACTTTTAGCGGGACGCAAGTTTAAATGTCGTAGGGAAAATCAACCGCCTGCTCCGCCTCAATTTTTTCAGACGGCTGGAAATCTTTGAGCGGTTTTTTCTTATCGCCGCTTGACGCATTTTTCTCATCGGTTTTAGATTCGGATTCTTCGCTTTCAGACGACGCATCCCGATCATTGGTGGCCGTCTGTGTGTTGTTCTGGGCAACGATCACATGATATGGATTCCGCTGTTTCCAAACCGAATTGGCTTGATGGGGCGTTTCCGCCCGGGCAGGCCAATTTAGAATCACCGGAAAGCCCAGCAGCGAAACTCCGATGATCGTCAGTCTTTTAAACGCTGTTGATATTTTCTTGGCCATATCTGTTTTTCATTTGGAATAGCGGCAAACACGAAACCCAAGATCCGGGCGCTTGCCGTCGCTGTAATCGCGATACGCCAGCCTTAATTTGCTGATACTGGCATATTTCCAGCTCGAGCCTCTGACCACATGATGCTTTCCTTCCGGAGGCCCGGATGGGTCGATATCGGCTTTATTGGTATTATAGGTATAAATGGTGTAAAAGTCATGGCACCATTCCGCGACATTACCGCCCAGATCATATAATCCCAAATCGTTGGCTTTAAATTTTGCCACGGGTGCCGTGACCGGGTAGCCATCGTTGTAATCTTGGATATATGCAGGCAAAAGATTTTTTCCCGACGTATCGGCATAATTGCCCGATGGCGTGGTGGGCGGAAACCGATTGCCCCAGGGGTATTTGATCGATGCTTGATTTTTGGCAAATCGAGCGCAATATTCCCATTCAGCTTCGGTGGGCAGCCGATATCCGGTCCCGACAGGCTCAGCAGCGACCAGGCGATTACCCTTCTTAATATAAACGGGAGGCAACGACTCTTTGGCACTCAACCAATTGCAGAACAAAGCCGCCTGCTCCCAGGTTACCTGAACGGCTGGATGATCATCCTGAGATAGGCGCTGTCCTTTGAAGGCGCCGGACTGGTGGTCAGCCAAAAATTGTTTAAACTCTTTATTGGTCACTTCTTTTATGCCCATATAAAACGGTCGTTGCAGGTTAATTTTACGAAGGGTTTCATTGGAACGTCGGCCCTGTTCCCGTCGCGAAGACCCCATGGTAAAGGGTTGCGGACGAATCAGCTTCAATGGGTAATCATTTTTGGCCGTGATGACGCCCGTTTGAACTTTGGGTTTGGATTTTAGCCGGGTTAAGGTGATTTTTATTTCCTGCGGATATCCGGGCCGCGGCGTAATGCGGGTTTGAAAGGGCTTATATCCTTTTTTTTTGATTTCCAACAGGTGACTGACCGCGACCAGCTTTAATGTCGCTGGGACCGCGCCGCGGTTCTCTCCATTCACCAGCAGCTGAGCGTCGGCGGGCGCTACCTTAAAATGAATAACACCGAGTATTGGTTTTAAATCCACGGCCAGTTTTTTTAATTTTCCGGTTGATACCTGAACGCGGCGAGATGCTTTTTGATAACCGGCTTTGGATATTCGAATCTCATGCTGGGTATTCGCTGATAATTGGACCCGAATGGGTGTCTTGCCGACAAATTTCTGACCGATGGTTACATTGGCGCCGGAAGGTTGGGTTTGTACGGCCAATATGCCATCAGCAGGCTGCAGCTGGATGTCTGTTATGTTTTGCGCTTGATTCAGCCCGACAGATAGCTGAGTTTGCCAGGTTTTAAAACCATCGGCATCTATTTGCAGCAGATAGTTTCCCTCGGGCAGTTCAATTTTTAAGGGTGTATTTCCGACCGATTTTCCGTCAACTGATACGGCTGCTCCTTCGGGAATCGAGCTGATAAAAACATCCGACCAGCCCGGAACAAGGGCAAATTCAAACGCCTGCTCTGCTGAGCATCCGTCGATTTGCACCTCTGTTTTTATATCTTGATAATTATCCGCATGAATTTCTAAAACCCGCCGGCCGGCCTTTACTTCAATATTTTCAACCGGCGTGATGGCGACTTGCTGTCCGTCAATAATGACGCTGGCGCCGTTGAGCAGCAGCTGCGGCTTACCTGATTGATGCGCATGCACGGACAACCTACCCGGAAGCTTTTCCATTTGAAATCGAAC
>JASFTL010000088.1:0-10327 GCA_050053555.1 Desulfobacterales bacterium | reverse complement strand
CATAAAGGCATCGAATATTTCTATGAAAAGAGCGTCAGTAAAATATTTTTTCAGGACAGAAAATTAGAAACGCGCGTCATCGATATCATCATCGAAGGCCGCAATATCACCCTCGAGCTATCCCATTCCATTCTGGGCACGGGAACGATTATATTTTTCTTTAGCGAAGAACTCCTCGAACAAACGAATGATAAAGACATACAGGAAATCTTGCTGGAGACTCTCGGTGACGAAAATCATCAATATGTTGTTCTCGACCCCCAAAGTAAACTTTACCATTTATGGTCCTGTAATCACTCATCAGATCCAAACCTGTCCGCTCGCATGAGACGCGAAGATGCAGAAATGCAAGGCTATCGTGCCAGCGAATTCTGCTTCAAGAAAATGCTTTACATCCCACAGTTATCGGTGGAAAAGGCCCTTGAAAGAGAGTGGGCCAAGCGGCTGCGTGATTATGAGCCGATTGATAATGGTTCAAAAAAACAGGCGCTTCTGACAAATGTGGGCCAGACGGTTTTACAGAGCTGGCCCCTAAAGCGGGTAGGCTACGATTACGCTTTTTATTTGTCAAACAGCCGCCGCATTGGCGCATTTGCCATACCAACCGGAAAAATCATCATCACCACCGCCCTCTTTGACTCATTGGCGAATGCGGACGAGCTCGAAGCGCTGCTGGTTTACGCAGTTGCCCATATCGAGCAACGGCATAGCTTGAAAGAGTATTTTTCATGTCTGCAAGATGAAGAGTATGCGATTGCGATGAAAAATTTGGCAGCGGCTGCAGGCTTTCTGGCAGGGCCCGCCAGCGGTTTAGTTTCAGGTGCATTAAGCGCAGCCCTTCCGGACGCGGCCTGCAATCCGCAGTCGCTCGGTGGCTATCAAAATGTTTATAAGCAGGAAGCAGACTCGATGGCCGCCCTTTATTTTAAAGCCCATGGAAAGGATAAGGGAGCGATCCTATCATTAATTAAAAAACTGCAATTTAACGATCTGTCCGAAAGACTGCACCCTGATCAGCGCTTAACAGGGGCGAATGAAGATTCTTTTAATGAGCGCCTGAAGCGTGTGAAAAATAGTCGCTTGATGTATTTCGGAAAAGATATGAATTTTGTATTAAAACGAAACAAACAACCACCGGTTCAGCTGGATTTGATTGGCCAGCGATTCTACAAAAAAGAGAATACGTTACTGGCCTATATCGATGAAAAAAACTTGTTGCAGTTGAATCAGAACACCGATGGTGAACAGATCACCAAGCTTTTGGTCAAAGATAAAAATGGAAACCATCATTTCAACCTCAATGACCAATTTGTGACCGAAGATGTATGGGGCGCCTATTTAACTTTCGAGACTTCATCCCCACAGGAACCAAAAGTTCTTCAAGGAATTGAAAAGGTTGTTCTTTCACTTGCTCCGACCAAAGGACCGGTCGATAGGGAATCCAGCGACCCCGGCGATAAAATGATCAAAGGCGCAGGTGATACATTAAATGAACAGATCCAAAGGCAGTACGTCTTTGTGCCCGGAACGATTGAATGGTAAAGTGGTAAAGTTTATTGGTTAAAAGCCGATAAAAAAGACGATAGTGTGTTCATACATACTGTCACCCAATGCTCAGAGGGTGATGCGTATTGAATCACCCTCATCTACTCGCCGCTCTACGGCTATTCGCTTTTAGTCCATCTAATTTGCTCTGCCTATTGATTAAATCGCTCATCTAGATCTTCGCAAATGCTAAACCACTACATCTTGTAGTATATGGGAAGTTCGTTACCTAATGGTTATGGAAAATTTTCCATACATTGCACGGATCCGTCCACTGTTTTTTTAAAGAACTTTTGCTTAACTAACTGTATTTATATCATAAATTTTTTTCCGCCCATTCGGCACGTTTTGTGCTAATGCATGAGTGCAATGAATTTGCAAATACAGATCACTCGACACCGGAGATTTAGCCTATGGAAGAAGCGCTGATTTCATTGCTCATTGCTCTGCTGAGCGCTTTAATCATTTTCGTCTCGTTTGAACTCTATATCGGATGATAAGGGTCCTCGCTAAGGCGATCAGATCACTTTGGGAAGGAATCGTCTCGGCGGGGGGAACATAGGGGGGGGCTAGAAAAACTTCACAAATAATTTTAGATGGTTATGCATGGGATCGGTTTAAAAGCTCAGGGTCATAACCGGCAAAAGAAAGTGCCAGATGGAATCGAATCCTGAAAACAGGGAGACACCCCGGTTTGAGCACGAAGCAACAGTCATGATTGAGAATTACCCATCCGGCAGGTACTATGAGGGTCGAATGTACAACTACAGCCGAACCGGAATGTATTTTGAATCAGACTTTGCGCCGGCAGTGGGCGCTGATATTTTTATTGGTATCGAAAATTCCCCGTATTCTTCCAGCCACGATGTTTGTCGGGCAAAAGTCATGTGGTGCAAAGAATTACCCGATGACGCCTCGTATTTTTATTATGGTGTCGGCGTCAAATACTATTAAAATCTTTTTGTTTTAGACAGGATTAACAAGGATTATTTGGATTTATTTTCTTCGCCACTTTCCAGAAGAAAGTGGCGAAACTCAATCCCGCCCTATGGGCGGGAAAAAGCTATTCAAAAATAGCTACCGAGAGGTTAAATAACTCAATGATCTATAATTTAATGGCAACTATTTTTTTATTCGCCGAAGGCGATTGAAATTTTTGGCTTTCATCCGGAAAGCCAAAAAAATATCCAGTTAATCCAGTTAATCCTGTCCAATAAAAATAACATCAAACATTATCCGATTTCAACGGACGCCGTCGACACAAACCCGCAATTGGCGGAACCACCTAAAATCGTGATCCAGTATTTCGAGATAGCTTCCGGTTATCTTCGTATCGACTGCGCCAGATCATTTATCCGTTCTCGGATGTGGATTAAATATCTGGCCATTTTCCCGCGATGGTCGGCAGTAACGGAATCATGATCCCCTCTTAAAACAATCAGCGGATCAAAGGTGCAGATCTGCTCCATTTCACGGAAAGCGACCCGGATATTTTCTTCACCGCCTTTTTCCTTCACCTCCGGGTAAAGTTGAACGAAGCCTCGAAGAAAATCACGTAACACCAGCATGACGCCTTGAGTATAGTAAATGCGGTCATCCAGTTCGGTGTAAGACACCTCATCGTTGGGCTGTACCAAAAGCCCAAGCGGTTGATCGAGAAACTGATTGCCGATGATGTACGTCAGCATATTGTACATATCATCTGATCGCATGTTATAGGTGGCCTTACCACCGGCCAGTGCATCTTCATATTGAAGCAACAGGTCAATGCCCTTACGATACTGACTTTCAGTGGATGGAAACCACCAGCTGTCCTCACTGAACGCTAAGTATTTTTCACGGGCCTCTTTTAGAAATTCATTTTCAGCATCGACCTTTCCATACTTGGCCAAATTGGTTGAGAAAAAATTGATCAGCATGCGAGTTGCAAAAATGACACCTCGCTGCCTGTTGGCCCGATTATCAAGCCACCGCGTGGGCGAAACAATCAAATCATTAACCGACCAGCCAAAAGGCGAATCCAGCTCTTCTTCCAACCGGTTGCGAAGGGCTGTACTCAGGGCAATTCCTTTTGGGGATTCGCCGGAATCCGGTTTGATTTGATCAAGGACGGTATGGATACGAGATCCGAACCAGGAGAATTTGGTGGAATCGATTGAGGTATAGCCCTTATATACGCCCCAGTATATACCAACCGTCAGGGGCCAGATTAAAATAAAGGCCAGCAAAATGATTACACTCCACTTGCCGAAAGTCGTCATCTTTGGAATCAAAGATTTTTTCATATAGCGTCCCCTCTCAGATGAGTTATCGACCGCCCGCAGAACGGGTGGCTTGGATTTTTCCGCCTTGCGGTCTAAATGACAGTTGCTCGCGAAAGCTTTTAAAAATTAACCGCTCGCTTGCCCGCTGTCAACATGTTCTATTTGAGAATTCACAAATTTCTACTGGGTGCAGAGCCGATTGTGAACACACTTGTCTCTTGACACCGTTTACGATCATGTTATTTAACCACAAAGTTAAAAGTCGTATCCCAATGAAGCGCTTTTCGCTATTAGATAGCCGCCGCATGTCAATCGACAATATCGATATACGAAGCCAGAAATCAGATATCACTTCTTTCACAAAGAGGCGATGGCCTGCTGCCGTTATCTGGATAGGCTTTTACTTGTTATTGACTTCCTGTGCCACCCAAATTGCAGGGGATCAGATAGAAAACCGAATGATCAATAACATTTGAATTTAAACATTAACCTTCAGGCATTTAGAGAGGCGGGATATGCGAAAAAGACTATTTTTACTGATGGTCATATCAGATTTGTTGCTGACAACTGGATGTATTGCTCTTGTCGTAGGTGCCGGCGCCGGCGCCGGCACCTTTGCCTATTTTGACGGCCGATTAAGCCGGACCTATGAAGCGAAGTATAATAAGACCTATGAAGTGTGCAAAAGTATTTTAACGGATTTGAAACAGCCCATTCTCGAGGAGAAAACAGACGGAATTCAAACAACGATAAAATCACAGCGGACCGATGAGACACCCATGACCGTAAAAATCCGCATCGTCGATCCGGACTGGACCGAAGTTTCGGTAAGGACAGGTTTTTCGGGGGTCTGGAAAAAGGAAATCTCCGAGCAGTTTCATGAATTTATTGCCGAAAGACTGACAAAATAGCGCCTAATTGCGCATTTTTGCTCAATTAGGCTTTGCGGGCAAAAGGCAACTCTCCATTTAATTCGTCAATGTGTTCTTGCTCCAGTCGGTTGATTTCTCCGATATGGGCTTTCATGATATGGTCAAGCTGTTGATCAAAAAAGCGGTGCAGGCTGTGATTGCCAATCGCCATGAAACCGCGCCGAATTTTATGATATCCACCCATTCCCGGATCAAACCGTTTGATGCCGCGGGCAATGGCCCATTCAATAGGGCTGTAATAACAGGCATTAAAATGCAGGTGATTCACTTCCTTTGAGCAACCCCAATAACGCCCGAACAGCTGATCTTGCTTTCTGACCAAAAGCGACATGCCCACTGGTGATTCCACGTTCGTTTTATCAAAAGCCGCCACAAACACACAACGGTGACGATAGCTGCCAGCCAAACCTGTAAAAAAACTATTGTTAAGATATTTGCAGCTCCAGGGACCAAATTTATCATTGGTGCGTTCGTAAAACGGATATATTTTAGAAAAATATGTGAGCGGAATTTCATCTCCTTGAAAGATCTTTATCGTGACGCCTTGAGAGGCGATGGACTTGCGCTCCCGTTTGATATTGTGTCGCTGATTGGAATTAAATGCCGTTAGATAATCATCAAAAGATTGGTAGCCCAAATTTTGCCATTCAAAACTTTGATGCAGCCAGCTGTTGAACCCGTAGTTCGTCATTTGCTGGCGCCAATCCGGATCAACGAAAAGAAAGCTGCAGCTGCAAATGTGATGACGGCGGCAGAAGTCTTCTATTTCACCGATCATCAAAGCGGTTAAGCCTTCCTCATCCTGGCCCTGTGCAATCAAGAAGCGGTAACCGATCATCGGCGTAAATGGGCTCATACCGACAAGTTTGGGATAATAGGGGATTTTGAGTCGATTCGCCACATCGGCCCAAGCGTGATCAAACACGAATTCACCCGCACTATGACCTTTGATGTACAAAGGGGCTGCTGCAACCAATTGATTCTGAGACCAAACCGTTAGATGCTGCGGCAACCAGCCGGTTTCAGCAGTTGTACTTCCGGAGAGCTCCATTTGGCGAAGCCATTCCCACTCTAAAAAAGGCGTTGGCAAGGGCTCTGCCAGTGCATCCCAATCAATTTGATCAACCTCGGCAATGCTTTTTACCCAGGCAAGACGAAATAACGAATTATCCGTTGGAGGCATATCAAAAACCATTAATTAAAAGGATCGGGCTGTTATTTACGCTCTATCCTTGATTGGCCCGCAAAGGGATCCCGGCCGCATGCGGTCCGCAACAATTTAAACTTTTCTAAAATTAAGATCAAACTTCACCCCTGTCACCTTTTTTCTCTATCGCTGTGCGGTGCGGATTAAGCCAATGGTATAAGTCCTTAAACCTATACACAATATACCACGGCGCTCCTTGACAATCTTGCCAAGATAAGCATATTATGGCGTTATAAATGAGTGAGACAAAAGGAATACCGATGCCACTTTATGAATTTAGATGTTTAACATGTAATGATTGCTTTGAAATACTGGTGATGAAAAAAGAAGATGAGGTGGAGCTCAGATGCCCCCATTGCAAGTCTGAAGAATTTGAACGGGTTCTTAGCGCTGCTTGTCACAGCATAAAAAGCGGTTCCGGGGAAAGTGAAGGCGCTCGTGCGCAAACCCGAAATTGCCCCAGCGGCAGTTGCACTACATATGAAATACCGGGGCCTGATGGTTAATCTCCAATCCTACCTGGGCAGCCAAATTGAATCGGTCCCTGCCAAAAACTGAACCCGATTCATCGGGCCAAACTCGCATTAACTACCGTAAGGATAACGAAAGCCTTCAAACCGGGTTTCCACGTAAAACATCCATTGCCGGATATCATCACCCCAATTAGGAATTCAGATGAAACACATACATATTCAGGAAAAAAAACAGTTCAAAAAGCTTTTTAAACAAGAACAAATCGATAACTTTGAAGACCGATTCAAGGTTCTGGAAGTCTTTTTGCAGACCGAAAAGCATGTCACCATCGATGAACTGGTAAAACTTATCGACCAAAACGGGTGGCAGCTCGATCCCGATTTTGTTCGCGAAACAATGAAATTAATGTGCCGTTTCGGATTTGCCCACCAAAGTCGGTTTGACAATGGTGACATTCGATATGAACACCGTCATCTGGGCCAGCACCATGACCACATGATTTGCACCCGATGCAGAAAAATAATTGAATTCGAAGAGGAACTGTTAGAGGAGCTCCAGATTAAGGTCGCGGCTGTCCAGGGATTTCATATGCTTCAACATAGAATGGAAATTTACGGCATTTGTGCACAATGTCTCAAGGAGCGTATCCAGCTGATGCCCTTAAATATGGCCAAACCGGGAGAAAGACTTGTGCTTAAAGAATTCAGTGGGGGTGCCAACGCGCATGCGCGATTGTTATCAATGGGATTGCGCCTTGGAGATAAGATTGAGGTCATCACCAATAACCGCCAGGGCCAACTGGCAATAGCGGCCGATTACAAACGTTACGTGCTCGGGCGCGGTCTGGCCCAAAAAATCCTGGTTGAACCCATCAAACATCCAAAAAAGAACCCATAATTGGAACATTTTCAACCCGCATATATCAAAACGTTTGAAACGGGTGACTTGCAAGGAAAAATTAAAACAGCCCGCAAGCTTTTGAGTTCTTGCCGCATTTGCCCGCGAAAGTGTCTCGTTGATCGGCTTTCCGGTGAGACGGGTGTCTGCCGGACCGCCAGGTCAGCCTTGGTTTCCAGCTATAATCCACATTTCGGTGAGGAAGCGCCTCTGACCGGCACCCAAGGCTCCGGCACCATTTTTTTCACCCATTGCAATCTCATGTGTTTATTTTGCCAGAACTTCGACATCAGTCACGAAGGCCATGGTCAGGAAGTCTCTGATACGGAATTGGCGGCCATCATGCTTGCCTTACAGCACCAGGGATGTCATAATATTAATTTTGTGACACCATCACATGTGGTACCGCAAATTCTTTCTGCCCTTGAAATCGCAATCCAGGAAGGTCTTTCAGTTCCCCTCGTTTACAATTCCGGCGGCTATGATCTTCCCTCCACGCTTAAATTACTGGAAGGCGTGTTTGATATTTATATGCCGGACTTTAAATTCTGGGATCCGGAAATTGCCGAAAGTGCCTGCCAATCAAGGGATTATCCGGAAATCGCCCGCTGCGCTCTGCAGGAAATGCACCGACAGGTTGGCGATTTAACGCTCGACGAAAACGGCATTGCCCAGAAGGGCCTGTTGATTCGCCACCTGGTTTTGCCCGGCGGGCTAGCGGGAACCCGTGAGATTATGAGATTTATCGCCCAGGAGATCTCAGCCCACAGCTATGTGAATATCATGTCCCAATACCGACCCTGCGGTCGAGCGTCTGAAGTCAACGGTTTAAATGCGTTTCTTGAACCGGCTGAATTTCAAACCGCTTTGCAGCAGGCCAGAGAAGAAGGCATCACCCGTCTTGACCAACGCCGAAAGGCTTTTTGGTTCCGCTAAATTAATGTCTTGAAATTTTACGGCGAACTGACGAAACGACATTTTTTAGGGCTTAAGGATTTTTGTGGGTAATGGAATAATGGAACGCTGGAAATTTGATTCTAAAGCTGGTATCTCATGCAAAAAATCTTTGTGGTAGGTGATATTCACGGGTGCTTTGACAAACTCTGTGCCCTCATGGACAAAATCCCGATAAATAACAGGCAGGACCAATTGATCTTTATCGGAGATTATATCGACCGGGGTTCGAGTTCCTTTGACGTGGTGGACTATCTGATAGACATCAAAAAACGCGCCCCGGACACCGTTTTTATAAAGGGTAATCATGAAGATATGCTGCAGAATTACCTGGACGGCAGTGATCGGTTCACCTACCTGCTAAATGGGGGCCAGAAAACCTTGGACGAATATCTGAATCGGTCAGATAAAAATCAAACATTTCCAATTCCGTCGGAACACCTTGAATTTTTTAATTCTCTGCAGCTTTATTATCAGACCGATGATTATATCTTTGTTCATGCCGGTCTCCGCGAGATGGTGCCGCTTGAATCACAGAATAAAATGGATTTGCTTTGGATCCGGGATGAATTTCTTTACTCTGATTTTAATTTCGGCAAACGGGTCATATTTGGACATACGCCATTTAAAGAGCCGCTGTTGCAGGCCAATAAAATCGGGATTGATACCGGAGCTGTCTATGGCAACTTGTTAACTTGCGTTCAATTACCCGAAATGGAGTTTTTCGCGGCCTGAATTCTCACATCCCAACTGAGAAAGGAATTTGATAGATGGATAGATGAAATATCACCGCCGGACAAAAAGCAATCAACGTGTGCCCAAGCTTGACAACCGGCATCAATTTCGCGTACCTGTCAACTAAACATACGAATAGGTGAAAAGACTCTTAATTTTTCAAGATCCCATCCACTTATGCTGCAATTCCGTTGTTCGAATCATGATTATGGAAAGCAGCGGGAATGGTTCTGTGTTGAATTATTCAAAATTTTTTAAAGCTATCGATGAGGAGGCTAGCAGATCGACATGAAAGTCCCATCCATCATCATTCTAATCTTAATCATCGTTTTTGCCGGTGCGGCCAATGCAGAGCGGCTGGCGGTGTCAGCCCGAGTCGCTAATATTCGATCCGGCCCGGGAACCAATCACAATGTTTTATGGAAGGTGGAACAATATTTTCCTATCCTTGTGATTCAAAAATCCGGCGAATGGTATCGATTTCAGGATTTTGAAGGCGATAAGGGATGGGTGCATCAATCGCTTGTGGGCAAGATTCAGGCGGTAATTACCAGAAATGACGCCTGCAATATCCGCTCGGGTCCGGGTACGAATCATAAAATACTTTTTACCGTTGAAAAAGGAATACCATTTAAGGTTCTTAAGCGCGAGAGCAGCTGGATTCACATCGAACATTGGGATGGTGATAAGGGCTGGATTCATAAATCGCTGGTCTGGTAAGTTGAATGCATAAATTTGATCATATTCAGGCGCATAGAAAACTAATTGTGGGCGTCGGTTCGGCTTTAGTTGATATGTTGGCCTACGAAGACGAAAATTTTTTAATTAAAACCGGCGCCGCAAAGGGCGGCATGACCTACGTGAACCTAGAATTCATTGAACAGACCCTTGAGATTTCATCAAAGCAGCCCACAACCGTGCCCGGCGGATCGGCCTGTAACACGGTTGTCGGCGTCGGCAAACTCGGTGGGTCGGCTCGTTTTATCGGCAAATGCGGTAACGGAAAGCTGGGTAAATTTTTTGAAAATGATTTAAAGCGTCATAATGTTGAACCGCTGCTTTTTCGATCCAACTCGCCAACCGGCAGGGTCCTTTCAATTATTACGCCCGATGCCCAACGCTCCATGTTTACCTTTTTGGGCGCATCTGCCGAAATGTCACCGCAGGATATATATGAGGATTGCTTTGAAGATGCAGCCATCGTTCATATCGAAGGTTATCTTCTGTTTAATCCAGATTTAATTCTAAAGGTTCTAAAGACTGCCAAAAAGTCCGGTGCATTGATCTCACTGGATCTACCCAGCTATAATGTTGTCAGG
>JASFTL010000087.1:0-10338 GCA_050053555.1 Desulfobacterales bacterium | reverse complement strand
CACCCAACAATAAATTGCGATGTGAAGTATTTTTGCCATTTTACCCGGTGTATAACGGAAATAAGGCGACACCAACCTGCAGGCATAAAAAGCCCGTTGGTATTCGGCTTCGTTTTCATGGTGCACCCATTATAAGTATCGGGAAATTTGAGATAGAACTTGAGTTAGATGTGCCTTTAGGTTGGCCCTCGAAGACTTATTGGATAAGCGGTCTTTTTCTTGAGGCGGACTGCTGATGGCCAAAAAGAAAATCCCTCTAATCAGAGAGAAGGTCCTTTGGGCTCTGTCCTTATTCCTTCCTGGCTATGATGTGAAATGGATGGTTGTATTTTTTAGTGTCAGCAACCTTTACCTTTAATTGGAATTGCGGCGGATCTGCAGCCGGTAACCGCTGTCGTCCTTGCTGAGTACCTTGACGAGTATTCCATTCTCCTGATCCCGAAACTCTTCTCCCTCTTTAAAAGGAGCATTTCTGAAAAAAGAAGACATGGGGTGGGCACTCACAACCCTTACGGGGCCATTTCCCTCTGGAATTGTCTCATCAACTTTCAAGATGAGGACCCCTTCTGAAGGTAAGTACCGATCGACTCCTTTTCGCTGGCGATTCTCGATGAGATAATAACAGCAGCTATGATCAAGGGGCAGGCGGATCACAAGGGTTTCGGCATGCCCATCCCACAACGGACCCAGAAGAACTGTCCGGCTCTGCCCGGGTTGCACTGTGCAGGTCTGTCCAGGATCAATCCAGCCTAATCGTAATCTGTTAAAGGAACTCAATCCCTGGGCCATGAATCCTCGGGGAGTAGGGATCCCGTGCTGAGACTGGATATCCCAAGGCCCAGCATAGATTGAAAAGTACTGATGTGAATTATTACCCCCGATCCACTCGTTGCCGTACCCATGAGGCCCGGACGTGCCCTGTGCCAGGTAATCATACAACGTGGGCACAACCGGATGCCGATCCTTATACCCTCCGAGGATTTTTGGAATTGCATACGCAATACTTGGAAATGGAACGTCATAGGTATGTACATCCGTAGGCGGAATGAGCTTGCCGCTCGGCGTCCAAATTTCGAAAAAACCTGATCGAGTTCTACACAAATATCCATATCTGCCGAAATTTTTCCAACTAGCTCCGACAACAAGAAAAAGTCCATCATACGTGGAAAGATCATACATGCTGTCAAGCACTGTCCCTGCATCTTGAACGATAGCGGTACGCCTAGCCTGGTCTTTTAACGTCCACTTGATGATGCGCCAACTGCTGAGGCTGTACGCGGATATTGGTTTCGGCATTTTTATCCACGAAGCGACATCAATATTCAACTGTACTTTACCGTAGGAGAGTTCGCGTATATATCGCCGCAAACCCTCGCCCCAACGCCGCTTAATGCTTTTCAAGTCGCCGTACCGATTTTGCCCTGGAAAAGACAACGGGACGACCAGGACATTTTTCACCTCGGTGGCTGACGACCACTCCGGTGGTGAGAGGTCCGAGGACATACCGGGTATTCCAACAGGAGTGTCAGAAACGGCACAATTAGAGAATGCTAACCATAAGCATCCGACAAGAGCTGTAAGCGTATGGGGCCTATTCTTTGGCATGCTTAATCCTTTGTATCACGAATTAAGTATGATTCTCAATTCGTAATACCTCCGAAACTATTGCTGTCCGTTATTGAAACACGAGCTGCGGAGGGTCTGACTGCAGATAACTGCCATGGCACAACTTTGCCAGAATTTCATGTATATTTGAAAGCAAAGGGTCAAAGCTTGAATTGTGAATAAGAGAAGACGAACAATGAATAACTAAAATGTGATCCCCTTTCATACTCCGCAAAGCCGATCTGCGGCAGAATGGTCGCCACTGTATTGAAGCTTATGATTGGGAGGACCGTTACTAATTTTGCCGAGCTGCAGATATTAACTGGTTCTGCCAGTAATGCTGGCTATTTGATATGTGTGCATTTTTGGAGGTACATCAGGCTTTAAAAAGAAACGGAAACCTGTGGTACATGGCAGCAATGAATAATTCACCAGCCATAAATTTCTTTAGTCCTTTCATTTTCATACTCCATCTTGCGTTCGGAAGAAATTGGAAATTAATAAACGATTGTTAGTTATTATTAAGGTATTAATTTATAAACTGCCGCGTATATTAGATCAGTCTATTTCACAAAATTGCTAACACTTTGGGAAAAAGATTGGTCGCGTACGTGTTTGATTGGGTATACGTGGACTAGAAAAAGATAGAGAAAAGCCAGGGATATTACTAAAATGATCACGCCCAAAACAGGTGAAGAAACCTTCAGGCCACGTGCAGAGATCTCAAGTTCCGTCAATTCTGATAATCGCTCTGATTCTGTGTTCGGTTGAGGTGAGCGCAACGCCTTATAAAACTGCACCCCAGAGAAAAATATGCCGATTGCTACAAGGCTCAGAACAACCCAAAAGATGACACGGCTTGAATAAAGCTGCCATTCGAATACGATGCGGTTGTGTTCAAGCCTTGATATATAGTCATCATAAAGAACTTGACCTAATTCTTCTCGCATCTCCTGGGAGGCAGTATATGACAAACCCTGGACAGGCTTCTGTGGGCTCTCAAATGATCCTGGTGGTGAGACTTCATTATCTTTTTCTTTTTTTAGATTTTCTAATGCACGGTTAAAATCAATATTCTCGTTGGCTCTTGTAGAGGTGTCAGGCGTATCCGCACATAATGCGAATGGCGATGAAATCCAAATAATAAAAAACAGCACCAAGGATAAATAAAATTTCATTCTGCGCTCCGTCATGGTTTCTGGACTAATTGACCAAGAAATTTTTGTCGCAAGGCAACTCTTTCGTATAGAGAATTGCAGTGAGCTTTCTCATACCTTTTGTAATTTTGTAATGAAGAAGGATTATCAGCCAGGTTTTTGATACTGTTAAGCATCCCTTCATTAACGGATTCAAGCCATTTGTTCAACTGTTTAATCCATTCAGTACCAGCCTCGGTTACCTGGGTGGGCGGCTCAACCGGTATAAGATTTATGAACAACCAGGTTTCCTCTCCATTGGCCTTGCGAAAGCCACGTCTGCCTTCAGGGGTGATAAGTATAGCAGAGCCATCAGCCTTTCTTAATTCTATGATACCGTCAGGCCTAATATATGGTTCGTGCTTCTTCGCAACTACTTTTTCAAATGGGTTTTTGGTGAATTTGTAACGCACTGGTACTATGGTTCGATATAAAAGGTGTTTGCCTTTGTCGGTCTTGATCTCAAAACGGATTCCATCTACTAAAACATTACCTTTTTTGATTGTGAAGTGGCCTTTACCACTCCCGCTCCTTTTAGAATAAAGGGGTGAACCGCTTGCAGAATAGTTAGGTGAACGTTTTCCTTCAGACATAGGCCGAGCCCAAATCCGCACACCTCCTTTATGATTTGTTGAGTACGAGAAGGTGATTTGGATATTTTCTCCATAGGTCAGAATAGCAGGCCGTGACGGAGAAAGCTCTACATTTGATATAGAATCACAAAATCCAGTTCGTATTCCAAATGAAAAAAGAACCAAGAATAAAGTAGTTGTGAAAATTCGTAAGTTCATTAATCTTCCTCCTTTCCTTCATCTAATTGCAGATAAAATTTATTAGTGAAAATAAAACAATGAGACTAGTTTGTACTATTTTTCCCCACAAACATTGGATCAGACAAACCATAATTTTGCTGGAGAACTTCAGGTATTAAGACAAAACGAGTGCCTAACTAAAATGGACAGAAACTCCATCATCTTCTCTTCTCAGTTAGCTATATCCGATGATATCAGGGCTGGGGATGGCTGTAAGTTTGCGTTTAAAACTTTCGTCTGCCATAGTTGCACCCCAATTTTTAAGGACTTAAACCTAAGGACTCAGTATTTGAATTATTTGAAGGAGCGCAGGCGCCGGGTAAGAAATCCGGCTCCATTCTGGACCGTGAAGATGGCTCTAAGTCAGATGGAAGAGGAGAATCAGAAATCGTTTGGATTTGCTTATACCCTATTCAATGGAATTTAGTCAATGATATTCGATAGTTCTGAAACAGGTGATATATTGAGACAAGACGTAACAAATTCTAATTTTTCTATTAATATTAATAATTTAACTGCGATTAACTTGCCTTAAGTTTTGGATATTGTCAAGTCTGTTTTACTTGTGGAGCGATTCAATATCTTTGCCATGGCATTGAAGTAATCTCTTTTCACTTTTATATTAGCCAATTTGCATTATCGCTCGGTGGTGCTAATCCAGTTATGCCCAATAGATCTTGAAGGCAAAAGTGGACGTCCTTGACATATTGATATTTAATGAGAAGGCACACGGCGCCCCAGTTAAATCCTCCACAAAAATTGGCGGACTAGTCCGCTGAGCTCGTTTTCTACGAAAAATGCAACCCCAGTGCCATCTTCCGGAGCTGCGGGCTTAACGGGGCAAGTATAGCTTAAGGCGCAAGGCAGGAGCTCCTACGGCGCCAGTTTTTCAGCTATTGGCTGTTAAGCGATTAGAGTGAGAAAGTGAAAGATGTGTCACAGCTTTGGTTGAAGATATACAGAATCGTGATAATGGAGCGAATCAGCATGGAGTTCACGAATCGGCTGAATCCGCATGATCAGGCGGAGTATTCGAATTTATGAGCTTCGACTTCAGCCACTTATACGGTATGAGCATCGAAACCCGCTTCTGATAGGCCAGGTATTTTCCGCCAAATTCCCTTATAAGTTTTTTTTCTTCGAGGCAAGTTCCGACAATCAAATAGGATGTCAGTATTACATTTGCAAGAATCGCCGAGATGTCCAATTGGCGTGCCCAAATAAACAGAATAGCCGCAAGATACCAGGGATGCCGCGTTATACCCCGGACACCCGAGGTGTCTAACTCGCCTGTTTCGCTCATGGCCTTGTTCGAGGTTCCCTGGCTTATCTGTTTAGTTCCCAAAAACTGACCTGCATCATAATGACGTCCGCCAAGGAAGAACAGCAAAACAGCTATACCGAGTAAGATCACCTGGCCTACCCGGAAATATCCATTCCACTGGAATATCACCTGGGTTTGGATCGAATATGCGAATAAGGCGACAGGTATTAGGGTCAGTATAGCAGTGAGGTTGAAAAATAAGCGATAAAAACGATAGACAGGCCCCAAGCGTTTCTTAAGATATTCTGTCACCGATATGGATATCATTGCACTGTGCAAGACGCACCACGCGATAACAACCAAAGAAAAGATTACGTAAACCGTATAATCGATCGATTCCATATCAACGAATTATTGGATAAGCGCTAACAAATCTCCAGAGCAATCAGGGTGATGTCGTCGTGAGAGAGCTTTTTTTGAGTATATGCATGCAATGCGTTGAGAACCACCGATTTAAGTTCAGACGGAGGGACCTCGGTATTTGCATCAAGGACATCTTTGAGGCGCGCTAGTCCGAAGCTTTCACCCTCGGGGTTGGGTGCGTCGATGATGCCATCGGTATAGACAAAAAGCCGGTCTCCGGGAGCCATGGGAATCGAGAGTTGCCCGTAATGTGTATCCAAATCGATCGCCAGCGGGATGTTTTGCGGAAACGCTTCACTTTGACCTTTGCGACCCGGCGGTCTGGCATAGGACCAGCCCGTATCGCCGGTTCGCCTGTATAAAACAGGGGGATGTCCGGCATAAGAGATTGTGGCTTTGCTCTCCTGCCTGTGGTACGCGACAACTGCCGCGGTCGTCATGGCATCCAGGCTGCGGCTGCTAATTCGTTTGTTAACCTCGCCCAGAATGACGCGACTGTCCGGCGCTCACATGTGAGCTTTTAGACTGTCGTAGACGTACTGGCTTATTTCCGAGACCGCCTCGCCGTGACCGGTAACATCTGCGATCGCCAAACGCGAAATGGTGTCGCCCTTGCAGACGCCAAAATAATAGATGTCTCCACCCTTACCGCCCTCACAACAGGGCGCAGAATAGAGAGAACCAACGATTTTTCCGGCAGAGACCTCTATATCTTGATTGCGTATGCCTCCCCAGAGTTCCTTACATTCGAGTCTGCCTTGTGAATCCGCCATTGGAAACATTGAATCTTTTTCCTGCACTTGAACACCCCTTTCCCTGAATTCAGTGGTTAAAGCGGGTTAAGAAGATTCTTAATCATCCAATAAAAACAAACATTCTACGAACTTTCCTGCCTATATCATTGCGTGACGTCAAGCACCGCTGCATTCATCAAATATGGCAGCCAGATCCAATTTTCCTATGCGCTCCGGTCGGAAAACGGAACCCTATTTTTTGAGCATAAATATATCGAACGCTTTTTTTATGGCAGAGGCGGGTCCGATGAAAATGACGCGATCATCGACCTCGATGGATGTCGCGCCGCGCGGAACCACAAACTGGTTATCCCTGATGATTGCGGCGATCAAGCACCCTTTGGGTATATCAATATCCCGGATGATATTTCCTTTTACCTTCGCATTTTCAGGCACACTGACTTCCAAAAGACTCGCGGCTCCTATCCCAAATTCGAAAAGTTGCGCCAAGACGGGGTTGTCGAGAATATTTTCAACCATGGCTGCAGTCGCCCAGGGAGCATTTACCACAACGACGTTGTTCTGCTCTAACAGCTGTGTGTACTCGTGATTTTGGACAATGGCGATGATTTTCTCAAGTTCCAGCTGCCTGGCCTGGAGTGCGGCAATGACATTGCGGCCATCATCTTCAAAGGCGGCGATGACCACATCAATATTATCAATGCCGACCTGTACCAGCAATTCCTTCTTTGTGCCGTCTCCCTGGTAAATTGGAACATTATAACGCTGTTCAAGTTCCTTGCACAGCGCCTCGTCTTCTTCGATGAAGGTTACCTGATGTTCCGCTGCGCGAAACATCATCTGGTACTCATCTTTTGCCAAGAGCCGATCGGCTATATTTTGGCCCTGTTTTTCTCCACTTATGATAAGCACTCGCATACGCATTCTCCTTAATTTATGTATAAACGATTTCAATAATTTTTCATAAACTTTTACCAAGTTGGAAACTTCAGTGCGGTTATCGGAATTGAAAAGATATATTGCGCTTCCAACCAAGGTCAGTATCCCGCCCAGAACAAAGCTTCTTGCCTCTAAAGCCGGAACGAACATCCAGGTCGTAATAACGCCCAGGATCGGTATCCAGGGATAAAACATCGTTTGAAACGGACGTCTCAAATTCGGCATTTTTTTATGCAAGGGGATCACTGAGTAGTTAATGATCCCGAGTCCCATCAGGTAGCCGAAATCGCTCAACGAAGCCACAAATTTCACGATGCCGGAGGAGCTGAAGATAATCACAATCAGGGCACAGATAAAAAGCGCAATATGTGGGGTTTGAAATTTCGGATGCAGCTTGGCAAAAAAGCCGGGGAAATGTTTATCGCGCCCCAATGCATACAAAATGCGGGCGCTGGCGCCCAATGTCACACTGAATGCGGAAAGACTCGCCATAATCGTGGCGATGATTCCGGCCCAGGCACCCCAGGCGCCGAAAAGCCGTTCGGCAGTGAAGATGAACGGAATGTCGCTGCGGGCCAGTTCAGTATAATTGACGGTGCCCATCATCACGCCGACCACGAAGACATAGATTGCCGTGCTTACGCCCAAGGTGATCAAAATCGCTCGCGGAATGTTTTTGCCCGGTTGAATGATCTCTTCAGCCGCATTCGAAATAAGCTCGAACCCGACATAGGAGATATAAATGAGGGCCATCGCCGGAACGAACGGACCCCAGCCCATTGGAGCGAGCGGCTTCAGATTACGCGGTTCAATATCGGTGAAGCCAAGGGCGGCAACCCCGATCAGAACCGCCAATTCCACCAGATTCATTACTGTAATCACGATAATGGCTTCCTTCATTCCCATGAAGTTGATGGAGGTAAATACGACGGTGGTGATCAGGGTGATAAGGGCAATGCTGGCTTCCGGTAAAAAGTAGGCGCGGATCGTGAGGGCAAAAATAAGAGCGTACATCGAACAAGCGAGCGTGTTGCCGATCCAGAAGAACCATCCGGTAAAAAACGCCACGGGTCTGTTGAGTGTTCTGCTGGTAAAGGAATATCCACCCCCGGCCAGCGGTATGGCAGCGCTGAGCTCGCTGTAATTCAAGGCGGTAAATACGGTTAAAAAACCCATGGCCAGATAGACGAGAACGCCAAGCGGACCGATCATATGTGCCAGTTCGCCCGGCAGGGCAAAAATTCCGGGGCCCATCGTGGCGCCAATGCCAATCATTACCGCCATAAACAAGCCCATATTTCGTCTGAAACCTATTTCTTCCGGCATAGATGTAAGCTCCCAGAATCTATATGAATATCACCTTGGCATTTTTTCATTGGGACAACTTTTGGAAAGCGGTAGACTGAGGGAAATCAAAAACTGTGGTGAATAAATGACAAAAAATAGCCCAAGTCAATAAAAATCGCCTCGTGAACCAGACGGGCATCGTTGTTTTTGGCCAGAGAAAAGGGACAAGACTGGAAGCGGGGCCAAGTTTTCGTTCGGCTTTGATGGGGAAACCAGGGGCGCTGTTTTTTGTTATAGTTTCAGGGTATCTGACATTACCTGCCAAAACCAGTGCAGATCAGACAGCAAATTATTTGGTTCGCCCGATCACGAGCTCACCCTCGGTTTCACCTTTTCTGACGGGGTGTTGATCCTGGTCGGATGCTTTCGGAACTTGACGGGAAAGATAGCTAAACAATTCACTAACGGTGATAATTCCATCTGCGTCATGATCGGCCTTGCCTTTTAATCCTTGCAGCAGGAAATACGAAAAAATGCCGTGCTGCAGGCTGTCATCTTCTTTGCTGATTTCATTGGCCGAGCAGGAGGAAATGATCACGCGGCCTTTGCCTTTAGCGATTCGCTCAAAGAATTTATCCGACAGATTCGCCCGGGTTTTGGCAGCCAGCATGGTCCTTCCGCCGCTGGCCCCGCTGTAGCAGGTGTCGGCGATAAAGATCAGTCGATCGGCTAAAATCCGCTGAAAAATCTTTCGAATTTCATCCATGGAAATCGAGGTGGTGTACAGGTCATTTAATTCTGCATCATATGGCAGCAGATACTTTTCAAAGCCATCTCCATCCGGATTTGCGGGATCGGTTTCGACAGCGCCGTGGCCGGCGTAAAAAATGATGACCGTATCCTCTCTGGCGGCTCTCCGTTTGAGCTGGGTCCCCAGCAGACGCTGAATGTTTTCTTTGGTGGCATTTTGATCGGTGAGTAAAAAGATATGGCTGTCGGGCACCCCGATGTTGTCTTTCAGATAATTGTTAAAGGCTTGGGCATCGTTGACGGCATATTTAAGTTTGCGGGCATGTGGATATTGATTGATGCCAATCACAACCGCCCAAACTTGGCCATGGTCTTTTTCTCTGATGATGGTAATATCTTCCTCAGTCGTAATACCGTCGGTATCGGTGGCGGTGATCTTGATGATATTGGCCCCATAGGACAGCTCTAAGCGTTCGGTTATATCTAATTTTTTATTTTCCCCCGCCTCATCTGATTTGGAAAGCTTGATGCCCCGGGATGATGCTAATTTTACCGCCCGGTTGTTTAAAGTGACATTTAATTTATGAATGCCTTTATCATCCACGGCAATCACGTGCAGCACAGCGGTCGACACTTTGACCTTCGTGTTGTTTTGCGGTTTTGCCACCACAATTATCGGCGCTATCCCCCGGTTTAACTGCCGCTTAAGTTCATTCACCTGGGCAGCTAATCGCTTTTCTCGAACCCGCAAACCTTCGAGCTCTTTTTGGGCATCTTCAGCATCTTCTCTGGTCTTTTCGGCCCGGGCGTTAAGGGTTGCAATCTCCTTAAGCAGCACCGATTCCTTTGCTTTGGAGCTTGTGGCCTCCTGCTCCAGGTTCGATTTTTCCGCCAGAACTTTATCAAGTCTCTTTTTAGCGCTTTCAGTCGCTCTTTGGGTCTTGGCCTGTTTTAATTCTGCCTTTAACGATTGGACTTTTTTGCTCAGCCTTTGCAAATTCTTTTGATATTCTTCAGATTGCTGTTGCGCGATATTCAGTTGCGTCAGTTTGCTTTTCAGCTCTCGTTCATTTTCATAAAGCGTTTGTACGAGCTGTTCCTTCTTTTTAAGGGCCAAATCTCGTTCGACAAGGGATTGTTCTAATTTTTGTTTGACATCCGCCTCGCTTCTAAGCCTTGCCTGCAAGGCCTCCTTTTCAGATATTGCTTTTTGATAAGTCAGTTTTTCCTGATATAGATCATCAAGGGTGATCGTTTTTGCCTTTTTTTCCCAATCCAAAATCTGCTCTTCAGTCGCGCCCAATTTC
>JASFTL010000086.1:0-10396 GCA_050053555.1 Desulfobacterales bacterium | reverse complement strand
ACCCGGGAATCGATTTGCATGAATTACAAACTTGGCTTCGAAAGGGAATCGGGGCTTAAAAAGAAAACAATCCTGGCCAAAATCAGAAAAAGAAATCGGCTTGATTGTCGAAAATTTGAAGGAATAGAGTTCTTTATTAAAGGTATCCCCGATGCCAGAGTACACTTTTTGATTTCCGACAGACAAAAAGGTATGCGGGCGCTTGAACACTGGTACTTTAACCTTAAGGTAAATGATCGCTGGCGATTTTTGCGGATCCCTTTTTCTTCTCTGATATTGAATAGACGGCTGGCCGAACATTTTGATACCAATAAAATCCTGGAGCTGGATCAGGTGCACAAAATTGATTGGATGATCAATGAGCAGCAAAACCCAAAGGGTGCCAGTGGCAAAATTTGGGTCGATGAAATTATGTTTTATTAAATTTTTAAATCAATGCAAGCAAGGACTGCCGGACTCGCACCGACAAACCGGATTCCATTTTGCCGACCCTACCTTATTAATTGAACGCTGAAAGCAGGAGATTGACGTGAAGCTGTTGGTATTCTCTGATATTCACGCTGACTTTGGTGCGGCATCAAATCTGGTTAAATGGTCCGCCGAAGTAGATGTGGTCGTCGGTGCGGGTGATTATGGCATGCCGCGACAGGGCTTAGGAAGAATAATAGGCGCTTTAGTGAAGATTCAAAAGCCAACGGTACTGGTTTCCGGAAATTGTGAAACTACCGAAGAGCTTAAAACAGCCTGCCGGGTCTGGCCCAATGCACATGTACTGCAGGGTGAGCAGATAATTATTGATGGCATGTCATTTTACGGAATCGGCGGGGGGATACCCATCACGCCTTTTGGATCATGGAGCTATGACTTTAGCGACCATGAGGCAGCACTCCTGCTAAAAGATTGCCCCTCCGGCGGCGTATTGGTCAGTCATTCGCCACCTAAAGGTATTCTGGATATTTCTTCTGACGGCCGGAGCCTGGGCAGCACTGCTATAAAAGAAACGATTATGACTAAAAATCCACTTCTAGTCATTTGCGGCCATATTCATGCCAGCGCAGGAAAAATCGAACGCTTCGGTGAAACAACCATTATCAATGCAGGGCCGGAAGCGCTTATTTGGAATTTAAAAGACAACACGGGAGTTGCATTTTAGCTTCATAAAGCCCTACGTAATTGAATTTACCATTGACACCTAGTTTTAATTCGCCCTATGTTTTGCTCATCACCTCGGGATTTTTATCAAAGAAAACTTAATCCAACCGATTCGAAAGGATAGTCACTGATATGAGAGGAATCGTAAACGTCATGTCCGGGATTTGCGGCATGATCACGGAGATCAGAGCCACATCGAATGATCCCTTAAAAAAAGTACATCTCGAAATCAACACCAGATGTGAAAGTATCCAAAAACTGGCGCAAGAATTGAAAGTTGTAAATCCCATGGAAGAAATCAGCTTCCGGAGCCAAGGCCCCAAAACATTGCGCATGGCAGCCAAGCACTGCAAGCACACGGCCTGTCCGGTGCCTTCAGGCATTATCAAGGCCATAGAGGTCGCATCCGGACTTGCTCTGCCAAAGGATGCCAGCATCCAGGTGTCGCAAGAAAAAGATTAGCGCCTTTCGTATTTATCCCGCAGAAAGGAGAATGATCATGATAAAGGAAAGGGAACTTTGGGTGGCTTACCTGCTGTGGTTATTCCTGGGTCTGGTCGGAGTCCATAAATTTTATGACGTATAATTTTGACCCAGACAGATGGTATGAGGATGAACGCGGAATGCTCGAGGCCCGCTATAAGACCGGAGAGATCAGCGAGCAGGAATACCAGGATGCGGTCTCAGAACTTGATCGCCGCTATGATGAAATACTGGATCGCCTGGACGGAACCTATCAGATTCCCAAATAAATGAGAGGGGGAGTTTTTTATTTTCTGTCCTTTATAGATTCGCATGAGGCTCCGGCCCCTAAGGAGTTTCCGGCCGCATGCGGCCCGCAACAATGGTTCTTCTAACTCAGCCAACGGCAGCAGATCCGCTAAGATCCACCCCGGGGCAGCCCCCGAGGACCGATTTCCACGGCCGCGATCACCTTCGCTGCCTGTTGCGGGGCAAACTAGAGATTATGGGGGCGTTGCCGAAGCCCGGGAAAGACTTGTTGCGGCCGGCTGCGGTCGGAACCCCTTAGGGGGCCTGAATATGGCGGATGATGCTGCACGTTGAATTTCAGGTAAAAACTCCCCGACCCCTCAAATAAATAAATCTGGTGGACCGCATCAAAGGCTTAAAATCCCGTTTTGCGATAATAAGGCGGGGTTTTTGTATTGGCAAATTTTTGCGCTTCAATCGCGGTCAAAATCTAATCTTTTAACCCGCATATTGCAGACAGGACTCAATCTGACAACCTTTTGGGTTATGATCTGTACTGCATATCACAGAATTTAATTGAAAACTCAATGTGCTGATCGGTCGAAGCTGTCACAGATTGCGTATTGATGAGTTTCCACTGCTAATTTTTATCCGAAGGTCCTTAATCGTTGACTAAAACATAAACAAAAGCAATTATTAGGACAATCGCTGCTGTAATAGCGGGTATTATTAAGATTAAAGCCCCCACCTCAAAACCTCCTCCTGCTGGAATTTTGTCAATCTGCTCAGCGATCCAGCTGACCTCAGCATCAGAGAGACTGTCAATTCGTGCTTGTGCCTCAACCGGATGAATACCCTGACCCATTAAAGCGTTTTGGACATCTTCCCGCGAAAGCAGAATGGTGAGGTCATCACGAGCTTGCTGGGCTTGCATTGAATCCAGCGCAGCTTCTGTTCCAATCATCGCCGCCATAACCGATTGATGAGGAATTGTGATGCACAGCATTAAAATTGTTAAAACGACACTTACCCGTTTACCATTTGCTCGAATCATCTTCATTTTTAATTCCTCTTGTTTAAAAATCTGTGGAGTTCCTTATTATTATATTTCACGGAAATCTATGTCTATTTCGGGGAGCAAAAAAAAGGAGATTAATCAAAACAAATTTTTCCCGTATTCTTCTCTCTTTATTGTTTCTGACTGAGCTCAATGTTCACTTTTCAACTCCTGAAACTTTTCGTCGATACATCAGGCGAGGCCTCTTCAGCGCAGAAGAATTAATCGGGTTCACGGTAAAGCGCCAGGATACCCGAGCGTGCCAGCTTTTTGACGCCCATGGGTTCCAGCAGCCGGATGAGAGCATCAATCTTTTCCTGCCGACCGGTAACTTCGATAATGAAGTGGGTTGCACCCGTGTCAACAATTTTGCCTCTGAAGGTCTCGACGATTCTTAATATTTCGGTGCGATCCTTTGGTTTGGCCTTAACACAGATCATGGCCATTTCGCGCTTGACAGCTTCCTCGCCGGTCATATCTCTGACTTTTATGACATTGACCAGCCTGCGCACCTGTTTCATTATCTGCTCGAGCATATCCGGGTTCGTCTGGGTGGAAATCGTGATGCGTGACATTTTCGGATTGGCTGTCGGCGCGCCGCAAATGGTTTCAATATTGTAACCGCGGCTTGCAAAAAGCCCTGATACACGAGCGGTCACCCCGGGTTCATTTTCAACCAGCATGGTAATCACATGTGTTTCTGCTTTCATTTCAATCCCTCAAAATTTTTAGAGCATTGGGTGCCTGTCCGCCGGCGGCGGAGAAACATTATTTTTAAGACAGTTGCGTATCATCAATAAAACCCATTAGCAGACGCGTCCAAAAAGATCAATTAAGTATCAGAGCGCTAGATCTGTAACGAGGCTTGCGGCCGATTCCAAATTTCGGAATTTACACTTGAAAATAAATTCGTATTCATACAATAATAGTCGAATGGAAGTGAAGCCTCCCCGCGGCAAGCCGTGAGGCATTCTGGCGAAGGAGAGTAAAACGCTTATCGGAAGAAAAAGAAAGGTAAAATACGATGCTGTCGGAATTTTACAATGAGGTTTTGGCGTTTGGCCCTGTTGCGGTTTTGCCACAAAATTTGAATGCCAAATGGATCCAGCGGTTGCAGAAGATGTCGGATGATTTTTTGGACAGCAATTTTAACCTGTACGAATGCAAAGATGCCCGCGAAATCGGAGATCCGACTATGGCTGCCTGTGTCTATGAAATCGTACGATACCAGTACGGCGATACCTTTGATCTCACGCCACAGGAAATGGCGGAGAAAATCGTGATATACGCGCTTTCGATCACTATGGAAAGCGTTAACCGCAAGTCCGATTACGGATTGAAGCCGCCAAGTCTTGACAATATCCTTTCGATGGAACGCATCCTTTCTTACAAACGTAAAAAACCGGAATTTGTGGACTTGCTCAGGGAAGCGTGTATCATCCGTGAATCGGACAAAGGCTGGTTTCAGAATATTAAAGATAAGCTGATTTCAGGGATAAAAGGCGGCTGAGCCTGAATCCCACCCCATTTTAACGCATTATCATGCGTCCGGCATTTTTTATTCCACCCTATCGTTCGACCGGGATTAACACCTCATTGCGGCGCAAAAACCATGGCATAAACGGTGGGTCATAACGCGCCCACACCGGCTCTCCGATCGACTTCAGACCTCGCTTTTCAATCGCACCGTTCGTGCCTGAAAATCCAAGTTGTGAAATAATAGGTATGAATCTTGACGGTTCAAGGTTTAAAAGGTAAAAATGACCGACCCAAATTAAGGGAGGAAAAGATGGTTGCATTAAAGAATACTGTGGATTTTTACTGGGATCCGATTTGCCCCTGGTGCTGGATTACATCGCGCTGGATGGTCGATGTTGGCAGCCAAAAGCAAATTCAGGTAAACTGGAAGCTATTTAGTCTAAAAAAAATCAATAAGGACCGTGACATACCCGAGCATTTTAAAAAACTGCATGAAATCGGTCTGCGGGCTCTGCGGGTGGCGGCAGCCGTGAGCAAAAAATACGGAAATGACGGTCTCGCAAAGTTTTATACGGTGATCGGCACCCGCTACCATCATGACAGCGAAGATATCGACGAGCCGGATATTTTAAAGGAAATATTGCAATCCAGCGGCTTCCCAACCCGGCTGGCCGATGCTGTCAATGAAGTAACCTGGGATAAAAGGATTAGCGCTGATATGGATCAGGCAATTGCCAAAGTCGGCACGGATGTGGGCGTGCCGCTGATTGTGCTGGACGGCGGCAAAGGCCCGGGGTTTTTTGGTCCGGTCTTCAGTCCGGCTCCTACGGGAAAAGCAGCTGTTGCACTATGGGATGCGGTTATCGTGGCCGGCAGAACTCCCGGTTTTTTCGAACTCAAGCGCACCCGGGAGGTGGATCCTCTTTTTGGGGAACGCCCGGATATTTAAAATCATATGCAGTGCTACAGGGCCCATGATAACTGAAAGATCAATCGTGGCTGGCAGAAATGGAACGTCAGATTTTTAGTTTACCCGAACAAGACCCTTTCTCCACACTGGATAGTGAAATTAACCGGTTGACCAATTTTTTTTCATCGCTTGGACCGCAAGGTTGGAAATCACCTACACGCTGTGAAGGATGGACGGTTCGGGACATGGTCGCCCATCTCGACAGCGACGAGGAATATAACCAAGCCTGTCTGAACGACACCGTTGGATCCTTAATTGCGGATTTTAACTGCCTAGATGAGTTTAATAACCGCCAAATTCAAAAGCGGGCGCAGCTATCCAATGCGGAAATTCTTAGCCAATGGCGCGACCGGCAGTCTCGCGTCCGTGACGCATGGGAAAAATTGGGCCTTAAGGCCAAGATTCCGACATTCATCGGGCCCTATCCGCTGCATGCCCAGATCTGGCATATTACCTCCGAGTATGCCACCCACGCCGATGATATGAGCGTGTCGGTGCTATCCGCCGATCAGGCCCCCAGACTCAGGTGGCGATTCCAATTTTCAGCGTTTGCGGTCCAGGAAAAAAAGAATCCTCCCGGTCTTGCCCGCAAGGGCAACCGCATGATGGTCTTTACCGATCAGCATTGCCTGGCCCTGTCTGAAAAGGAATTTGTTTCCGCTGTGAGTGCCCGTCTGCCAATTCCCAAAGACCCCCGGAATCGACAGCTCATTGAAGCTCTGCGAGCACTCGCATGAGGGGCAATTTTAGAAGCCCTGTTTAACATCTAGCCGCGACTGCCTATGTTAATATCTGGGTCTTGCACAAAACGCGTGTAATTATATCGCCTAAAGATTCTCAACTATTTTCATGCAAGACTCAGGTGATAAAAGGCAAACAGCAAAATTGAAGCTGAATCGTAAGCATACATAAGGAGGAATAATTCCCATGAAAGAGATGCCAAAAAGAGATATAACCGGCGACTGTGAAGGCGATTGCAAAGATCGCGTTCTTGAAGGTGAAAAAGAACGGCAGAAAAAAATCGCCAAATTTAAAGTTAAAAGCGCGGACGCCTTTCCAAGTGCCCCGGGAGCAAAATCTCGTAACGAACCACCCGGTTTTTTGGGCGGACACATGTAAGCAAGCCACATTAAGTCACAACTAAGAATTGAAACCACTTCAAATTGAAAACGTTCAAGGGCGGCTTTCGCCTCCTTTTTTTGGGATAAAAGGCGCAAAACTTTAAGCCGATGCAATGCCAACGAGCTTTTTAACACCGCCTACCACTGAGCTGAGCAGTACGCTCATTTGAGCCGCCAGCGAGTTCCGATGCAATTTGAAACCGGCGGCCACATCCGCTTTCAGATCATATTGGTCCGATAACAAAAATTTCGATCTGAGTTGCGGAAACTGTAAAAACATGTGCAAACGCCGATTAAAATCAGCATCCCTGTATTGCGCTATTATGTTTTCATGGCTTTCGATCATTTTAATTATGACACGCTGGCGCGCCATCATGGTATGAGCCGTCGGACCTTCGAGCGGCGGTTTATACCGCTTGTCATAATAATGTTCCGAAAAAAGGATGGCGGCATAAGTGTTATCGCAAAAAAAACGTCCCGCAACCGGTACGTTTTTTTGACAACCACTATAAAACAGATACCGGGGACACTCCCTTGATCTATCAGCAACGCATCCGGGTCGAGGCGGCCAAACGCCTGCTGGAAAATGGAAATCGCTCTTTTGACGAAATCACTTACCAAGTGGGTTACGAAGATAGCAGTTCATTGCGCAAAGTTTTTTTAAAACAAACCGGTTTGCGGCCGACAGAATATCAGAAAAAATTCCAGCGGATCTAAATATTGTAGGACTACGTACAATGAAATGCGGGGGAAAGAAGTAAAGATAGCCTCACGCAAAGACGCTAAGGCGCAAAGATATTTTAAATATAGGTGGCATTTAAATGACCGTCTGAATTATAGTTTTATGGCAGCACGATTCAGTCTAAAAAACCTTGCGCCTCAACTATTCATAGAAACACTAGCTACACACTAGGAAATACTAGGATTAAATACGATTGCTTGAACCGGCGCCTAGTTTAAACTCAATTATTTTTTATGGCCTTAAAGCGTATCATCGTCCAGAAGCGCAATCAGATCCTTTTGGTTTAAAACCGGAAAGCCGTTTTTGTGCGCAATCTTTTCATCGTGCGGGCCGGAGTAACCCCAGGACGCAAGCAGCAGCCGCAGGTTCTTCTTTTTCAGGCTCAAGGAATTTTCAAGCTCCTGCAAGTTTTTAACCGAATCGTCGATGACAGCATACCGCTGATATCCGAAACGCTTCCGGATTTGACGCATATTTTCTACTTTGCTTAATCCCTGATCGCCGCTGTAAACATCGGTTGTCTTGACGGCCAGGCCAAAGTGCCGGCACAATCTCAAAGTGGCATCACGGTTCTTGTTCGTCAGAATGATCAACGCATTTTTTGGGCGTTGCATCAGCTCCTTCCACAACGGCTGATAGGGTTGATGAAGCGCCAACCAGCTGTCCGCATCTCTGATGATAAAATGCCTGCGCGTTTCGTAAAGCCGGTTGGTTCGATCAGTTAGAGGGACGACCGTTGTGGAAAGGATGGCGTTATATTCCTGCGGATCCAAATTTTTTTCGGGGCTGTCCCGGTAATGGTCCAAGCACCAGCGCATCAATAAGATGGCATCCCCGGCCGGCTGAATATGATAGCGGTTCCGTTGAAACAAGCCGACCAGCGCTTGCGGCAGATCGGTCAGGGTTTTGACCCGTTTGCCTGTGACCGTATTGTAGACGGTTAGAGTGACTTCATCGAGCGAATTTATCAGTACCCCGTCAAAATCAAAAATCAGCATCGTTTGGCTATTATAGCTTAGGCGTTGAAACGAAAAAAGATCTAATTCGTGCATCATCGCAAGAAAAAGAAAATGACGCTGGAAATAATCCGGTAATTGCTGTTATGTTATCATACAATACCTGATACCTGCTTGCCCTCCGTAGCCAGAAGGGCGCAGGAGGGAAACATAAAACCAAGATCGATTCGAAAGAGCAGAAGTATGCGCGCTGTTTGGCTGGAAAACCAAATTTTAAGTTACCGGGTTGATGTGCGCCCACCCGAGCCCCTGGCGGGAGAGGCTCTGGTAAAGGTCCGCCTGGCCGGTATCTGCGGTACCGATTTGGAACTGGTAAGAGGCTATTATCCGTTTAACGGCATACCGGGACATGAATTTGTGGGCGAAATTGTCCAGGCACCCGACCAGCCGAATCGTGTCGGACAGCGCGTGGTCGGCGAAATCAACGTTACCTGCGGATCTTGCCGGAACTGTCTCGCGAAGCAGCCCACTCATTGTGAACAGCGTTCTGTGCTGGGAATTAAAAACCGCAACGGCGCGTTCGCCGATTACCTGTGTCTGCCCCTGAAAAATCTTAAGGCGGTTCCGGATGCGGTTTCCGACGATGCAGCTGTATTTGTGGAACCGCTGGCTGCTGCGCTTGAGATCCAGGAGCAGATTCAAATTGGTCGAACAGACCGCGTCCTCGTCCTGGGTGCCGGTCGACTTGGACAGCTTATCGCCCAAACGCTGGTTCCTGTGGGTTGTGATTTGACGGTTGTCGCCCGCCATAAAAACCAGCAGGCATTATTGGCCGGCCGTCAAATTGCCTGGATCGATGAACTCGCTGTCCGGAAACGCGCCTTTGATATTGTTATCGAAGCCACCGGTTCCCCGGACGGTATTGCGTTGGCGCAACAGGCGGTTCGACCCCGCGGCACGATCGTGCTCAAAAGCACCACCATGGAAAAAGAAAATTCACAGATGAATTTTTCATCTTTGGTGGTCGATGAAATCACCCTGGTCGGGTCGCGCTGCGGACCGTTTGCACCGGCACTTCATCTGCTCGAAAATCGATTGGCTGATCCGGCACTTTTAATCACAGATCGCTATTTGTTAAGTGAAGCGTTAAATGCGTTTGAACATGCAGCCGCACCCGGTGCCCTTAAAATTATATTGGAAACGACTTAGTGTTGCCTCCAATAAGTCAAATTCACAACACGGATTGATTCAACCAATCATCTGCTAAAGTTTTTTTGAAACGAACCGATATTTAAGATATGCGTGCTTCGGGAGGCACGCACAGTCACCTTCTTTTACTTACTTTAAAACTGGGGTGGCCTTTCGGGGCTACCCCTTTTTTTATTCCCGATTGACAATATAAATTCCGAGACTGACAAATACCAGACTTAAAATTAACTTCGGCGTCAGGGGCTCTTTCAACAGAAGAATGCCTGCCATAGTGGCAAAAACCGGTGTCAGAAAGGTAAAAGAAGAAAGTCGACTGACCGGATAGGCATGCACCAGAGAAAACCACACCACATAACTGATAAAGGCGATGATGATACTCTGATATGCAAATGATAATAGAATGAGCCCGCTGAGATACTCGATCGGCGTTTCTTGAAAGAGGTAGCTCATCAGGAACAGTATCGGGATGGAGAACAACGTCTGGTAAAAAAGGGTGTGATAGGGAGAAACCACGGCCACCAGCCGGCGTTTGATATAAATTGTGGTCATCGCCCAAATTGCAGAAGCACAAATGGCCAGAAGGTCTCCGGCAAATTCGTGAAAAGATGGAATGCCAATATGTTTGCTCAATAGAATTAAAATCCCAACAAATGACAGAACCAGCCCTGCCGACTTGCGTATGGTCAGATGATCTCCGGCCAAGAAAAAATGGGCTCCCAAGGCATGAAAAAAGGGCGAGGTGTAAAGCAGGATCCAGGCCGAGGAAGCGGTCGTGTACAAAACTGCCGTATAAAGAAGTCCGAATTCGGTCCCGAACATCAATCCGATCAGCATGCCGTCTTTGAGTCTGCCCGGAAAGAGTTCAAAGCGCTTCCAGATCATCCAGATGAGCAGACACCCCGTGGCAATTACCGATCGAAGACCTGCGCAAAAAACAGGGGCGATGCCCGTCGTGCTGAATTTTATGGCGACGGCATTCAGCCCCCAAATCAAACATAG
>JASFTL010000085.1:0-10397 GCA_050053555.1 Desulfobacterales bacterium | reverse complement strand
AAATAACGGCATTGACCTTTACGGATACATTATCTCGCGTAATCACATCCTGGGGATCCACATCCATGGCCACCAGCCTCAAGCTCACCTTTATCATTTTATCAATCAAAGGGATCAGAATGATTAGGCCGGGGCCTTTGGCGGCGATAACGCGCCCCAGTCTGAATATGACGCCCCGTTCATACTCATTTAAAATGCGAAGCGCCGCAGATAGGAAAAAAATGACAAGAACAAGTATAGCCACTGGAGTAAGAAAACTCATGCTGTCCTCCTTTATTGTGTTAATCTGTGAAGATACTCAAGCATATGAGACATTAATACGCTTCGGCCTTTATGTTTTTTTGATGTCACCCGGTGGCGCTTCCGCGGGTTCGACCTCCAACATCAAATTCATCACATTTACGATCCGAACTTTTATATCTTCTTCAATCGTTTGCTCGGATCTTGCGTTCCATAGCTCTCCGTGGACAAAGACTTTGCCTTCCGGCGCTAACGCTTTTTTGACAATCCCAATTTCCCCCACCAACCCTTTCGATCCGGTTCTGGGTTTCGATATTTGGGCGCGAAATACCAACCCGGCAACAAACACAAAGAATCCGGATACCAAAATGAGCGTCGGCAAAAGGACCCGCCAGGAAAGTTTCAAATCCGGCCCGGTGCCCCGAAACATCATCAGCGACCCCAATAGCAGCGAAATGATACCGGCAACACTTAAAAGCCCATAACTTGTGATTTTCATCTCCATGATAAAAAAGATGATCGCCAAGACGATAAGCAAAATTCCCGCGTAATTGACCGGCAATGTTTGTAAAGCGAAAAAAGCCAGAACAAGGGCGATGCCGCCAATTACTCCTGGAAAAATGGCACCCGGGTGTGAGAATTCAAAATAAAGCCCGGCCAGGCCGATCATTAAGAGAATATAGGCGATATTGGGATCGCTGATGGTTTTTAAAATCTTCGTTCGCAGGGTGGGTTCAACCATCACTTTTTCAGACTTATCCAGCTTAAGAATGCCTTTTTCCTTTATTTTGCGGCCATTGAGCTGTTGGATTAGATCATCGGTGTCTTTGGCGATAAGGTCGATAATGTTGTCTTTTAGTGCCTCGGTTTCCGTTGCCGAAACACTTTCGCGAATGGCTTTTTCCACCCATTTTTCATTCCTTCCGCGCTTTTCGGCAACGCTTTTCGCGTGGGCCACCATATCATTGATAACTTTTTCCGACATCTTACCGCTGATATCTTTGCCGCCGGCTCCGACGGGGTGGGCTGCGCCAATGTTGGTTCCAGGCGCCATAGCGGCAATGTCGGCAGCCATCGTAATCATTACGCCGGCCGAAGCCGCCCTTGCGCCGGCCGGTGATACATAGACAACAATCGGTATTTGACTGCCTAAAATGTCCTGAATAATTCGACGCATGGATTCGGCCAGGCCGCCGGGCGTGTCCAGTTCAATGATGAGACAGGCGGCTTGATTTTTCTCGGCTGACTCAATGCCGTCTTTAACGAATTCCGCCACGCCCGGACTGATGGCATCAGACACTTCGATAATGTAAATATCATTTTCTGCAGACCAGGCTGTAGTGGAGAAAAGCAATGCAAAAAATGGTAACAGCGCGATGATCAAAAGTTTAGACTTCATATGGATATTCCTTCATCAACATCTTCATATCATCCCACACATCACGCTTTTTTTCGGGATTCCGAAGAAGATAAGCGGGATGGTAAGTTGCAATGACGTTTATCCCTTTGAATTGATGAAAACGGCCCCTTAGTTTTGATATGGATTCGGTTGTATTCAAGAGCGTTTGTGCGGCAATTGCTCCGAGCGCACATATATAGTCGGGTCTGATCGCCGCAATCTGTCGTTCCAGAAAAGGTAAACACGTATGGATTTCATCCGTTTCGGGGTTGCGGTTTCCGGGAGGGCGGCACTTGACAATATTGCAAATATATACCTGTTTCCGAGTTAGGTTGATCGCCTCGATAATCTTAGTGAGCAACTGTCCGGCCGGACCTACAAAGGGCTCTCCCTGACGGTCCTCCTCAAAACCGGGGCCCTCTCCCACAAAAACAAGTCTGGCTTCGGGACTGCCGGAACCAAAAACGATATTTTTGCGATGCTGCGCAAGCCTGCACCGCTGACAATCGCCGAGATCCAAACGAATATCTATCAGCGTTTCAGAGAGCTGTTGAGGTGTACCGCCCCAGTCTGCCAGCTTTTCAAGACTGCCGGCACTACAGTCAAAACCCCGATGCCCTTTCTCTGCCAAATCTTGAAGGGTATGCATTAACGCATCGATCGTTTCTATTATTTGGGATCCCGATGCCACTACAAACCGTTTTTACTAGTTTCTCGTGCGTTTTGGCCTTGCGGTAGCGTTCAACACCTTGGTAACAATCCGATCAAGCAGTATGTGGGCAACCTCCAGTTTTTCCATTGTGGGTAAAGTTTCGGTGGTGCCGTCTTTAAAAAAAAGCGTAACGGCGTTGGTATCGGACTCAAATCCGGAATCCGAGAACCCCACCAGATTGCCCGCAATGATATCAAGGTTTTTTTCAGCCAGTTTTTGGGTGGCGTTTTTTTTCAAATCCTTGGTTTCGGCTGCAAATCCCACGAGAACTTGATGCTTTTTTTTCTGGCCAAGTATCTTCAATATGTCTTTTTTTTGCTGCAAACGTAAAACCAGCTCGTTTCTTCCCTTTTTTATCTTGTGGGTTTTACATTCTTTGGGTCCATAATCAGAAACCGCCGCACTCTTGATGATCACATCCGCATTTTCCATTTGCTCAAATACGTTGTCCGCCATTTCTTTTGCGGTACGAACTCTAATCGTGGTCACATTCATCGGATCGGTCAGATGCGTCGGACCGGAAATGAGGGTAACTTCAGCTCCACGATGCTCTGCCGCCCTGGCAACGGCAAAGCCCATCTTTCCCGAAGAAGGATTGCTGATGAATCTTACCGGATCGATAGGTTCGATGGTAGGACCGGCGGTAACAAGTATTTTTTTCCCAGCTAAATCTTTGGGTGACAGGCAACTGAGAAATCGATCAAAAATTTCTTCCGGTTCAGGGAGTCGGCCCGGACCGCTGCTGCCGCAGGCGAGCTGGCCGGAGCCGGGTTCCACTACAACATATCCATCGGACCTGAGTGTGTCAAGATTTCGCTGAACCGCTCGGTTTTCGTACATATGGGTATTCATCGAAGGGCAGAGAAGAACCGGCGATGTTACCGCCAGCATAAAGGTGCTCAATGGGTCATCGGCAATGCCATTTGCCAGTTTTCCGATCGTGTTTGCCGTAGCCGGCGCTATGATAACACCATCAGCTTCCCGGGCCCAATCAATATGCTGAAAAGAGGCCTCGCTGCCAACTTGAAACATTTCCCTGAAAACCGTCTGGCCCGAGAGGGCTTCAAAGGTCAACGCACCCACAAACCATTGGGCACTTTGGGTCATGATGATCCGTACCTCAGCACCTGCTTTTTTCAATAGCCTTAGAATCTCTATACTTTTGTAAGCAGCAATACCGCCACACACAGCCAGAATGACTTTTTTATTTTCGATTCCGTTTTTCATCGTTAATTTCACGCATAGACATGCGGATGTATAAAACGACCAAGCATTATCGCGCTTTGGTAAATAAAAGATGCCTTTTTGTCAACCTTCAACTGCTCAATATTAATCTAATTCGGTTTTGGCAAAATACCACTCATAGGTACTTTGGATACCATCCGGCAAACCAATACGAGGATGCCATCCCAGCCGGCTTAACCGGGATATGTCCAGCAGTTTGCGGGGTGTGCCGTCTGGCATGGACCTATCCCAGCTGACAGTTCCCTCATAGCCGACAACGTCTTGAATGACTGCTGCCAGCTCGCTGATGCGAATATCTTTTCCGCTACCCACATTAATATGACAGACCCGGTTGAGATTCGCTATACCGCCATCCGGCTCACGGGAAGAACCTTTAAGCGCCAAATGATGCTGCTCATCCGATGCAACCACCCGAATGGCATCATAGGCATCATCGGACAAATTGAGCAAAAATACACAGGCGGAGGCCAAGTCATCCACATGCAAAAATTCCCGTTTGGGTCGTCCGCTGCCCCAAAGGCGCACGACAGATGACTGATCAGATTCGGGCGCCTGGGTATGAGGTAGGGATTTTAGTCTATTCAGAAAATCATCCGAAATGGGGCCGAATAAAGCAGCGTCCCTCTGGATGGCCTCCCAATCTCTCTGGTGTGCAAGTTTTGCTAAATGAAACTTTCGAATCATGGCCGGCAACACATGCGCATTTTCCAGGTCAAAGCTATCCTGCGGACCATAAAGATTGGCCGGCATGATCGCTCGGTAATGGGTTCCATACTGGCGATTGTAAGATTCGCAAAGTTTAATGCCAGCTATTTTCGCGATTGCATAAGGTTCGTTTGTCGGCTCCAAAACACCGGTCAGAAGTTGTTCTTCCTGTATCGGCTGCTCGGCATATTTAGGGTAGATACATGAACTGCCCAAAAACAGCAAGCGGTCCACCCCGGACCGGTAAGCTTCATGAATTACATTGGACTGGATCATGAGGTTTTCAAATATAAATTCGGCCCGATGCGTATTATTAGCGTGGATGCCTCCGACCTTCGCTGCTGCTAATATGACGACATCTATTTTTTCATTCTGGAAAAAAAGCCTCACGGCAGCTTGATCAACAAGGTCCAACTCGTCATGCGTTCGGGTGATGATATTTCGGTAGTTTTCAGCCTGCAGATGACGATAAATTGCAGAACCGACCATCCCTTTATGCCCGGCGAGATAAATGCGAGAATTCTGTTTTAAAATCCCTGTATGACGCTGTCGATCGGAACCTTGGGTTTGTGACTCAATCATAATTTCTCATACCATATGTTTAGGAACTATTCCGCCTGATTATAGGTCTGGAATCCTTCTTGTAGGCAGAGTTTGTCTTGTTCGGCCTGCATCAGATCCATGGTCACCATTTCTTTTACTAACTCTTTAAAAGTCGTTTTCGGTTTCCACCCCAGATGTTTTTGAGCCTTAGAGCTGTCGCCAAGCAACGTATCGACTTCAGTCGGTCGGAAGTAACGCGGGTCGACGCAGACGATCACATTACCGCTATCAGCATCAATTCCGGTTTCTTTAAGCCCCTGCCCCTGCCACTCGATCGAGATACCCAGCTCTTTTGCCGCCAGCTCTATAAATTCACGCACTGAATGCTGCTTGCCGGTTGATATAACGTAATCATCGGGCTGATCCTGTTGCAGCATCAGCCACTGCATTTCGACATAATCCCTGGCGTGGCCCCAGTCTCTGCGGGCATCAAGATTGCCGATATAGAGCGTTTTCTGCAAGCCCATGCGAATGCGTGCCATGGCACGTGTGATTTTGCGGGAGACAAATGTTTCGCCCCGAATGGGAGATTCATGATTAAACAAAATACCGTTACAAGCATACATTCCATATGCTTCCCGGTAATTAACCGTAATCCAGTAGGCATAAAGTTTGGCTACACCATAAGGCGAACGTGGATAAAATGGTGTGGTCTCAGTTTGAGGTGTTTCCTTGACCCGGCCAAAGAGTTCGGACGTCGAGGCCTGGTAGAAACGGGTTTTGTCAATCAGATCCAGTATGCGAATGGCCTCCAGCAACCGCAGCGTGCCGAGAGCATCTGCATTGGCTGTGTATTCAGGCGTTTCAAAGGAAACCATCACATGGCTCTGAGCAGCCAGGTTGTAGATCTCATCCGGCTGGACTTCCTGAATGATGCGAATCAAGTTGGTTGCATCGGTAAGATCTCCGTAGTGCATCAGAAAGCGAACATCTTTTTCATGGGGATCTTTATATAAATGATCCACGCGAGCGGTATTAAAGGACGACGCCCGGCGTTTGATGCCATGCACCTCATAGCCTTTATTCAACAGAAATTCGGCTAGATAAGCGCCATCCTGGCCGGTAGTTCCGGTGATGAGTGCCCGTTTCATTAACTTCTCCTATTTGCGATTCCAGAAAATGCTGAATTAGGGTAAGGCCTTGAAATATGCTATGGTCTGCTTCAATCCCTCTGCCAACTCGGTGCGCGGCTGCCATTTCAGTCTATCCTTTGCCAGTTCGATATTGGGTTTGCGCTGTAAAGGATCATCTTCCGGCAGCGGCTTAAATACAATTTTGGACTTGGATTTGGTCAGCGAAATTATCTTTTCGGCCAGCTCGAGAATACTGTACTCCTTTGGATTGCCCAGATTCACCGGGCCGGTAAAGTCATCCGGAGCGTTTATCATGCGGATGAACCCTTCAATCATATCATCGACATAGCAAAAGGAACGCGTTTGCTTCCCATCACCGTAAACCGTGATGTCCTCATTCTTTAAGGCCTGGAGAATAAAATTGCTCACTACGCGACCATCATTCGGGTGCATGCGTGGACCGTAGGTATTAAAAATTCGAACGACTCGGATATTCAATTTGTGTTGCCGGTAATAATCGAAGAAAAGCGTCTCGGCGCATCGCTTGCCTTCATCATAACAGGACCGGATTCCAACACAGTTGACGTTGCCCCAGTATTCTTCCGTTTGAGGATGTACCGTGGGGTTGCCGTATACCTCCGAAGTTGAGGCCTGCAGAATTTTGGCTTTGGTGCGCTTCGCCAGACCCAGCATATTTATTGAACCGTGCACATTGACTTTTGTGGTTTGCACAGGGTCGTTCTGATAGTGAATCGGTGAGGCTGGACAGGCCAAATTATAGATCTCATCAACTTCCAAATATAGTGGAAAGGTAATATCATGGCGCACGAGTTCAAAATAGGGATTGTCCAGCAGATGAACAATATTTCTTTTGGTCCCCGTGTAAAAATTGTCTACACAGACCACATCGCAGTTGTCTTTTAGAAGGCGCTCGCATAAAAAAGATCCAAGAAACCCCGCGCCGCCTGTTACCAAAACCCTTTTCCGAAGATGCATATGTTCGCCTTTTTTAATTTAAATGACGGCCGGCTTTACGCTCGCCATCCGTTTAGGTATTGTCATAATTACTAGTGTATGTTTATATCACGAAGATAGTTCAATTAGCAACAACCTTTCGATATATCAATGAATCTGGTCACGTTAGCTTCGCCGGATTCGATCGGCAAAAAGCCAAGGCCCAGTTCGTTAAGGCGCCGAACGATCTCGCCGGATAGATTGAGATTGGCTGCCAATATCAATCGATTTGGAGCGTATTCAATATAAAAGAGGTTCTTGAATTATCGCGGGTGATCTGATATGCGAATAGAATATTAAATTGGTGGAATCATTTAACCATTTGTATTTAAAAGTTGATCCGCCCCCGTAGCTCAGTGGATAGAGCAATGGATTCCTAATCCATGTGCCGCAAGTTCGATCCTTGCCGGGGGCACCAGCTGTCGAATACCTCTATTATTAATGAAAGGGTCACATTAGAAATGGAAAGATTTGTAAAAGTAGCCATTGTTGTCGTAATCGTCGGAATCGCTGTCTATTTCGGCTATAATCTATTTAGCAGCTGGCAAATGGAGCGCATTGAATCCGCAAAAAAAGATGAGCGTGTCGAATGGGAGAAAAGAACAAAAGAGCTGATGGAAAAGGTAACGGGTCTTGAAGAAGAGCTGGCATCAATAAAGGGTGAAACGGTTCCACAACAAAAGCTAAAAGAAGTTTTTGGTCCCCAGACAGAGGCTCGCACTGATGAAGGTCCCCTGAGCTTTGAAGAACTCGAACAACAGATTATCGCGTTTTTCACATATCTCGATGAGCAGGATTATGTTCAAGCATATGAGCTGAAAGGCGGCACCTACCAACAATTTCAGCAGGTCATAAAAAAATTATCTACAAATCTTCCAGCGGTCACCGGTGAAACAGCCTCTCTGTACAGCCTGTATCGGAACATGGCCCATTTCTTCCGGGTATTGGGAAAAAAGCGTGTTCATCTAATAAGAGATATCTTGCAAAATGAGGCCGAAATACTGGAATCGGTAATGCAGACTTTTTATTTGTGGCTTACCGATACGTCCGGTGATGAAGCAGAAAGCAGTCGGCCGTCTCTAAATGTCATGTACGCGTATTCCGGATTTTTTTTAAACACGTTGGCAGGAAAAAGTTATTTGCTAAGAAGAGATTCAAAGATCAGACGATTAACCATATATTACTCAGTCCTTATTATAGACAAAGCAAATGATGAGAACTTGAACTCAAGCGGCATTGATATTAGGCCCCATATTGATTTTTTAATAAACGACATCCAGTCACAAATCGGTTTGATCCATCAAAAGCAGTATTTAATTAAGCTGGAACAGCTTGGCGATAAGTACAAATTATCCTGAGCAACCCCCTGGTATTAGCGTTTGACCCTTCTTAACTTGTCAATTGGAATTGACGAGCCCATCAATAAGTCAAATGGCATTGTTAGATGCCTTTTTAATCGATTTATTCCACTTTTCTGTTTAAGATGACGGAATTCTGTTTAAGATGACGGAATCGGATTCATGTGATCAGGATAAACAAGAATCCAGGAGGGAAAATGAGTGACAACGCAAATGCAACGGTATTAACGTCATTGGCTGCTGATTGCCTGGCGTTAGGTGTTCATTGGATCTACAACACCAATGTTATCGACAAAAAGTTCAGATTGCATGAATGACACAAATAGCTTAAAATAGATACACTGCTTGGAAGATCCATCCACTTCAAATTGAGTTTAGAGGCTGAATAAATTTAACACAGGTGAGCTGCCGGCATGAAGGTCATATCTACCGATATTGAAGATGTTCTCGTCATTGAGCCGCAGGTATTTAATGACGACCGCGGATATTTTCTGGAAACATACCAGGTTCGCCGATTTAAATCAGCCGGGATAGATAATACCTTTGTGCAAGACAATCTATCCTTCTCGATCAAAAACACCTTAAGAGGGCTTCATTTTCAGGTCACCCATCCCCAGGCCAAACTAATACAGGTCATCTCCGGAGAAATATTTGATGTGGCAGTAGACATTCGCAGCGAGTCGCCTACATTTGGCCACTGGGTGGGTATTCATCTCGCAGCGCACCAAAAACAGCAGGTCTTTATTCCGGAAGGATTCGCCCATGGATTTTGCGTGCTAAGTGATACCGCGCAGGTCATCTATAAGTGTTCAGATTATTATTATCCAGATGACGAGGGCGGCATTTTGTGGTCGGACCCAACCATTGGGATTGATTGGCCGCTAAAACATCCAATCACATCGGATAAAGACAACCAATTGCCGTGTATCACCGAAATCCCACCTGAAGAACTGCACCACCCGGTAAAAGGATCATGAACGTTTTAATCACGGGCGCCAACGGACAACTTGGACGAGAATTGGTCCGCCATGGTCATGCATTTAATATTAAAATTCAGAGCTTTAGCCATCAGGAGCTGGACATCACCAATGAAGAGCGGCTGCACCAATTGATGACGCGTGTATCACCTTCTGTGGTGATAAATGCAGCCGCTTATACAAATGTAGACCGGGCGGAAAATGAGTCTGATATGGCCTATGCGGTTAATACAAACGGGCCGGGCTATCTTGCCCGTCATTGTGCTGATCACGGACGGGTGTTAATGCACATTTCCACCGATTATGTTTTTGACGGTACGAAAGGCCAGCCTTATCAAGAAAGCGACCCGATTGCGCCGCTAGGGATATACGGTCAGAGCAAAGCACAAGGCGAAACGGCCATCCGTCGTGTCTTAAAGAACCATATTATCGTGCGCACATCCTGGCTGTATGGTGTTTACGGTACTAATTTTGTCAAAACAATACTTAAGCTGGGTAATGAAAAAACCGATCTACGCGTGGTAGCCGATCAATTTGGTTCGCCGACCAGTGCAGCAGACCTGGCACAGGCACTGCTGACCATCGTAAAAAAACTCAGCGCCAGTGAAAAATTTGACTGGGGAACCTATCATTATTGCGGCAAAGGGATCACAACCTGGCACGGTTTTGCAGAGCATATTATTCAGCTGGCAAAATCATACACAGCCCTCCAAATAAAGCAGGTGACACCCGTCACCACGGCTGAATGGCCAACTCCGGCAAAACGTCCGCCTTATTCTGTGCTGGATTGCAGACGCCTCAAAAGTCAATTCGGAATCGAGCCCAAACCGTGGCAGGAAAGCCTTAAACATACCATTGATCGCATTTTCTCCGATGAATAACGATGATTAATCGTTATTTATTATTTGAAAGGCAATTCGACCTGATTCTATCTGAATGCATAAGATGAGAGTTACACACAAGCTAGCGTTACGTCCCGCAAATAATTTACAAAACACGGATTGATTTTATCCATGTGAATTCGTCGTTTTTTTAGGTGGCAAGGATAAATCGGTTTCAGGTTTCGGGTGT
>JASFTL010000084.1:0-10402 GCA_050053555.1 Desulfobacterales bacterium | reverse complement strand
ATAATAAATTTAAAAAGCCAATGATTGGGAGTTATTTACCGACATCATTGGCTTTTTTAATATTTTACGGGAGACTTTTTATTAGCTGTTTAAAAGCAAATCATCTCATAGGCGGCAGATTTGTAACCGACAATCTTCTGAATGTGAAAGATGAAAATACGGCTTTCGTAATTTTCAATGAATTGCCGCAAACCGTGTTTGGCTTTTTGGAACTTCTCACTCCTGAGATTGCTGATCAAAGTGTTGGTATCAACATCCTGGGCCCGGCCCTCGCACAAAATCCGCGGTCCTTCTCCGATAAAGACCTCCCATTCGCCGGCGACTTTAACACCGAGTTCTTCTAAGCATGGATAATAGGTCTGAATGACGTAATCTTCGTATTGATCTTTGGTTTTACTGATAATATTCCAGGCCTGATTAAATTTAATCGTATTGGCCTTAACGTCCTTGGAATAATCATCTTTTTTACCGGTACCCACCAGAACTTTGGTTTTGTAATTGCGAACGTAGTTTTGCAGGTCGTCGTTCAGTTCTCTGTATTTTTTATCCCGCAGCGCCTTTTCAAGAAGGTCCAGATCATTGCTGATGCCTTCGAGAAATATATCACTGTAGCCGCCAATCAGCACCGTCCAGCCAGCAACGATGTGAATTCCCAGTTTATTCATTCCGGGGATAAATTTACGAATGATAAACTTTTCGTAATCCTTGGTTTTATCAAAGTCAACGGACCAATACTGGTTAAATTTGACTGGCATGGCTCGGACCCTCCTTGTTATTATTATTTATATTTAATTAAAAGTGTCAACAAAAAACTAAGCACTAAAAAGTTCCGACAACCGAGCCGAGCAATAAAAGAAACGGCTTGGGATAAATGCCCATCGCAAAGGCAAGCGCGGCAAGTGCCAGAAGCGGCAGGCTCATGGTCAGCGGCGGATCGCTGACCGGATGCTCACGAGCCTGTGTTTTCTCCTGACCGAAAAAGATCCGAATACCGGTTAAGAATGTATAGACCAGCGTCAACAGCGTCGACAGGATGGCCGCGATGGTCACCAGCAACCCGAGTGGATTTGAATTGAAACCCTTGAAGGCACCAGCAAAAAGAAGCCATTTGCCGACAAAACCGCTGGTGGGTGGAAGTGCGGAAAGAATCAGCGATGCCGAGAGCCACAAAACAGCAGTCAGCGGCATCTGCGGCCATAGACCACCCATATTTTTAAGATTGCGGGTTTCAATTTGATATACCAGTATGCCCGCAGTTGAGAACAGAATGGCCTTACCCAGGATGTGGCTCAAAAAATAGAACATCCCGCCCTGAACGCCCCAGGCCGTCATGGCGGCAATGCCGAACACCGAATAAGATATCTGACTGATCGTCGAACAGGCGCAAAATCGCTTGGCGTCAGTCTGCGCCAGTGTGAGCAAAGCGCCATAAACCATGGTCAAAAGAGCAAATATCATCAGCGGTAAAGACAGGGGGTAAAGATCCATGCGCAGGGGGAGGATCAGAACGCGTACGGCCACATAAGCGGCAATGTTGGCGTAAATCGCAAGCAGACCGGCAATGCAGGTCGGGTGCTCGGCGTGAACCCAGGGCATCCAGACATGCAGCGGAATAATCGCCAGTTTGGTTGCCAGCCCTACCAGAATGACCACCGCGATCCACAAAGCAAACGGATTTCCGGATAGACGGTGGATTTGACCAATCTCGAAACTGCCGATCTGAGTATAGCCCCAGATAATTCCGATCAGAAAAAAAGTGGCTCCGGCAACGCCCCAGTATAGGCACATCAGCGCGACTTTGTATCGGGTGATGAAGTCCGAATAACCGAACTGCGCCATGATGAAATAAAGCGGTATGATGGTCAGCAGTTCTAAAAAGAAATAGACCGCCAACGTGTTGGTGGCAAAGGCGACACCCATAAATCCGGTGGGAAAATATAAATACAGCAAGAAAAATCGACGATAATAGATGCCATACGTTTTATTGTCGATGTCGCCGTAAATCAGCTCGATTCGATGCTCAACATAGTGAATCGAGTAGAGCGCCAACGCCAGACAGATTAAATTGACGATCAAAGCCACCGGCAGGCTGAGACCGTCAGCCAGCAGATTAAAGCTGACTTGGGGGCCGATCGCATACTGTTCGTGTAAAATTTCTCCTTTGTAGATACGCCATCCGGCCAGCGCCAGCAGCAGCGTCGTATAGCAAAGCGCAGCTGCGGCGATCCAGGCCGGCCGTCGGTTTTTGCACGGCCGATTCATCATCATCAACGATGAGACGACCAGCGGAACCGCAACGATTTGAAGAAGTATGTAAGGCATCATATCACCTGAATCTCGCATGAAAATTAATGAGAGAAGGTATTACGATAACCAGAGCAGCATCAGCGCCAGCAATGCAAAGAATGGCATTAGAATATAGGCCAAATTCCAGGATAATTGTTTGATTTCGGTTCTCAGATGCCGACCCCAGAAAAATAACAGGTTCGGTAAGGATGTCAGGCCGGAATGGAAAAAGCGGTCGGTTCCATCTTCTAAAATCACGGATCGATCGGGAGCCGCCTTCAGAAGGCCGACGATTCGGGAGACACCCCCCTCCAATAAGCCACCGATGCGCTTAAGGGGCGCATTGCAAAACCAGATGAATTTTCGGCCGGCAATGCGTGCAAACCAGTCGGTGTCTAAATTGACCGCACGCATTTCCGGTGGATAATATCCTGAAAGCACCAGCAGGGTAAAAGCCAGCGCACCGAACATCAATAGCTGGAACATGCCGACCACGTGAAAAGCCGTATACGGCACATAATGAACCGCAAAGGGCAAAATGCGATAAAGCGGTTGCGGATAGACGCCCAAAAAAATACAGATAAAAGCAGCGATTCCCATGGCAAGCCGCATATTGATCGGCGGCTCTTTGGCCCGAATGCCGGAATCGTGGCCGAAAAAAACAAAAAAGGGAACCTTTATCCCCGCATGATGGAAAACACCGGCGGAGGCGAACATCAGCATAAACCAGATGATGGTCAGATGCTCTTCGGCGGCGGCGGTGACCGTCATCGATTTGCTGACAAATCCACTGAAAAGCGGAAAAGCCGAAATGGAGGCGGCCCCAATCATGCAACAGACAGCCGTAAACGGCATGGTTTTATGCAGCCCGCCGAGATCCGTCGCCCGGATCCTGCCGGTCATGTGAAGCACCGCCCCTGTGGACATAAACAGCAGCGCTTTGTAGATGATGTGGCTGAAGGCGTGGGCGACCACCCCGTTTAGGGCCAGCTGGGTTCCGATCCCGATTCCGCATACCATAAAGCCAACCTGATTGATAAGGCTGTAGGCCAAGACACGCCGTATATCGTTCACTATAACCGCATAAAAAATGGGAAAACAGGTCATAAAAGCACCGGCCCAGATTAACAGCTCCGTGCCCGGAAATGTTCGCGCCAGAATATAAACTGCGCTTTTGGTGGTCAGGGCGCTCATAAATACGGCACCGGCGACCGTGGCCCGGGGATAAGCGTCCGGCAACCAGGCGTGCAGCGGAAAAACGGCTGCATTCAAGCAAAATCCAATAAAAATAAGAACGGACGCCCAATCGCTCAGACCGATATAGGCAAATTCCGGTGTGCCGCGCTTCATCACATATAGAATGATTCCGGCCAGCAAACACAGACCACCGAAAAAATGCCAGGTAAAATACCGAAAAGCAGCAGCCGAAGATGTCGAAATTTTGCGGGCCAGAATTAAGAACACCGAAGCAATCGCCAGTATTTCCCAGAATATGTAAAGCGAAAAAAGATCGCCGGCAAAGGTAACCCCCAGCGCGCCACCGGCGTAAATCAAACTGGCCATATGCTGAGAATCATCCTTGATGTGCAATGCATAAAGGATGCCGATGAAGGTAATCAGAACAAACACATAGCCAAAAGCCATGCTCAGCCTGTCGATCCTGCCGAAAATCAGCTCATAATTGAGAAAGTCGACAATCCAGTATTTACCGGCGGGCATATAGAGAAGATTGACAAAAGCAACGTTCGGCAGCACAAGCAGATAAGCCTTTTTGAGCCGTCCCCTGAAAAAAGGAACCAGAAGCGCTCCGGCGATGAGAATCACAGCCGGTGGAACCGGCTTAATCATAGTAATCTTCCTTTCGTTTCACCAGCCACCGCAACCCCTTGGCGATAAATATTAAGCTGACACACCCGACAAATCCATAAACCGCGTAAAACCCGTAAGCCTCCTCCCATGGAAAATGGCCGTGTTTAGGGGTGAAAAATTCAACGGCCAACAGTATCAGCAATGAAATATAAAAGATTATTCTGACTCGGGCTCTATTTTTGGGTGAGTCCAAAATTGTTATTTCGCGTTGTGTTTTCATATCCGGGGCTCCTCAATGAAAAATAAAAATAAATGTCAGGTAAAGCACACCTCCCAGTACCAGAAAGTAGAACACTTTTTTATAAGTGGGACTGCCTTCGTGGGCGAGCACCATTTTTTCCTGAATGTCACCGAACCGCGTGGTTATCTCCCCATCATCCTGCCTGAAGACGAATTCGTTCCTATCTCCTTGTTTTTCAATCTTTCCCATTTTAACCTTTCAAATCTTTGGTGCCGGCAACCCTTAAAATAGATTTTGAACAGCGATTTCGACCAGATCCAGCAGATGAAAAGCATCCGGAAAGAAGAAGAAAATCACCGAAAAAAGGGCCGTCAGCGCCAGGGGCACGACCATGAATAAATACAAGGGTTTTTCCATTTCCAGACGCCGAATTTTACCGCCGTCGGCCGCAGTCGCTTCGGCGGCGTTGGCAGGGGTATCGAAAAAGGCGGTTTTGACGACCGGGAAAAAATAGACGACATCCAGCAGCGAGCTGACCAGGATGACGACCAGAAATATTAAAGCACCGGCCTGGATGGTTCCCAGGCCTAGAAACCATTTGCTGATGAAACCGGACACGGGCGGTGCCCCGCACATACCGAGGGCACCAATGGTAAACGCCAGCATGGTCACCGGCATCTGTTTGCCGATACCGGCCATCTGGCTGATTTCTTTTTTGCCGGTGACCACCATAATCGCCCCGGCGCACAGAAAGAGCGTGATCTTCATAAACCCATGGAACGGGATGTGGACCATGGCGCCCTTTATGCCAAAAGGAGTCAGCAGGGCCACACCGAAGAGAATATACGACAATTGACTGATCGTAGAATAGGCCAGGCGACGCTTCAGATTGTCCTCGCCGATGGCAAGAAAGGATCCCAGAATCATCGTTATGGACGCAACGGCCCCCAGCCAGAGACCGATACCGAGTTCGCCGATCAATTCGATTCCAAACACATGACATACAATTCTGACAAATCCGAACACGCCTGCTTTAACAACTGCCACGGCATGCAACAATGCGCTGACCGGGGTGGGCGCCACCATGGCACTGGGAAGCCAGGCATGAAAGGGCATCCAAGCTGCTTTTATGGAGCCCAGCGCGAATAGAACAAACAAAACGATAAGGGTCGACCCGGATGCTGCGGACGAGCTTAATATGCCCCCATCGGCAAAGCGCGTGGTACCGCTGATTGCATATGTCAGTACCACCGCCGCAAACAGAAACCAGCCGGAGGAGAGCAAGTAAACAAGGTATTTGCGGGTGGCTGCGAAGGCCTCTTTGTCTTCATGATGCGCCACCAGCCAATAAGTGGACAGGGTCAGGGCTTCATAAAAAATATAGAACGTAATCAGATTTTCCGACAGGGCAATACTGACGGCAGAAAAAATGGCCAGTGCAAACATAAAATAATAGCGCGTTTGGGCATGCTCCTCCAATGACCGCATGTAACCGATGGAATACAACGAAACCAGTATCCACAGGAAAGAAGAGGTGATGGCAAAAATCAGGCCGAATGCATCCACCCGATATCCCAGTTCGATGCCGACGCCAATATCGATGATACGAAAGGTAAAGACACCCCCGTTGATGATGGCCGGTGCCATTGAAATGATAATCGAAAATTGAATGACCGCGGCAAAAAGGGTGGTGCCTTCGCGAATATTGGCATGTTTGCGCAATAAAAAAATAACAGGCGCCGCAATCATCGGACAGATAACGGCCAGCAGCGGTTTGATGGAGGCAACCGTTTCCGTCATGGTGCCCCCAATCCGAATGTTGAATTCACTGCTTCCAGGACAGGCGTGAGAATTCCGGTCATCCAAACAATACCGATCGCAAACGTTAAGCCCCCGAAAATAAGGCTGGGTATCAGCATGCTCAAAGGGGCCTCGGCAAACCGCAGATCCGATGGGTTGCTATCCGTTGGAACCCGTATATAAATGATCTCAATCAATCGCCAGAAGTAAACGATCATCAGCAGCGTGCTGACAAAAATAAAAATGACCAGCGCATATTTTTGAGCATCGAATATCGCCAGAATTAGGTACCATTTGGTGACAAACCCGGCACTCGGCGGCATTCCAATCATCGCCAGAATGGCCAACAACAGCGCAAAGCAGGTGAACGGCATTCGCCGCCCGAGCCCTTCAAATTTTCGAATATCCCATAAATCGAATTTATAAATAAAGGCACAGGCAGTCATGAACATACAGGCCTTGATGACCGCATGATTGACGATATGCATCAGTGCCGGGTTTAACCCCTGGGTGGTAAACGGAGCCAGGCCGATGGCCAGCACGATATAGCCGACATTGGCGATACTCGAGTAGGCCAGCATTCTTTTGAGATTATTTTGAACGATGGCAAAGATGGAACCGGCAATCATGGCAACGGCGGCCACCCAGCACAGGGTGTCGAATACCGGCAAAAAAACTTGGATAAAATCGATAGTAAAAACCGAAAAGATCACCCGGATAAGCGCATAGGCAGATGTTTTGGCCACCGCGGTGGATATGATCACGCTCACCGCCGAGGGTGCATAAGTATAGGCATCCGGCTGCCAGGCGTGCAGGGGAAACAGAGCGATTTTAATTCCAAATCCGATGAAGATAAATACGAAGGCGGCTTGAATGACTTTGGTGGCATACAGAGACGGAAGAATCATGCGTAGATCCGCCATGTTGAGCGAACCCGTCATGATATACAGATAGCCGATACCGATTAAATAGAAGCTGGCACCAATGGTTCCAATAATCAAATACCGGATGCTGGCAAAGCTTGCGCGCCCTTTGCCGATAGCAACCAGCGAATAGCCGGTAAGGGATGCGACCTCCAGCAGCACAAAAAGATTAAACAGATCTCCGGTAACAATGATACCCAGGATGCCGGTATTTAAAAGGAGGTAAAGACACCAGAATAGCGCAATCCGATCCGGCATCTCTGCTTCGACGGTTCGCTTAGCATATATGGCGGTAAACAGGCCAAGAAAGGAGACCAGTACCAGCATAAAGGCATTGAGGTGGTCTATGTAGTATTCGATACCCCACGGGGGTTCCCAGCCCCCCAGCCAGTAATGGATGGTGCCTCCGGTGGTCACCGATTTAAAAATACCAATGGAAAGTAAAACGCAGCAAATCAGACCGCCGACCGCCATGGGAAAGCCCGCCCGCTTCGCCCACCATCCCGAAAAAAATATAAAAAAGGACACAACAAGTGGAAGGACCACAATAATGGCTGGTAGCTGATGGCTCATCATTTCATCACATCGATATCACGTGCTGAAAAGATTCTGCATATCCGGATGATTCTTAATCGCCTGTCGAAACTGCCCTGTACGTAAGTCAAGTCGATTTTTAATGATCACCACAAGTCGCTGGTACATTCGCAACCCCATCTCCGGATCCTGTAAAAAAAGCTTTTGTATCCTGTCTCTTTTAAATGAGTAAATTTCAGATGGCTCCACGCAGACGGCATCAACAGTATAATATCCATCCTCGACCATTGCCGACCAGCCGAAAGAATTCCCGGGCTTAATGGATCCAATGCATGCGGTCACCTTGTCTGAAATCCTTTGCTCCAGCAACACGTTGCCCGATCTCATCATATAGAATCGTTCGGCCGGATCATTCTCCCGGAACAGTATTTCATCACGGTCGAATTTCAGAAAATCTATAATTTGAGCTAATTTATCCAGCATGGGATCGGTCAGGTACGTGAGCATGACGATCTGTTTTAAATCTTCTTTTGTTATCATCCCTCTCAGTCCTCCATGTGTCATTCATCCTTCAGTTGGGTCAGGATTTCGTCTTCTTCAAGCGTCTGGTATTGTTGGAATACTTTAATCACCAGAGCCAATGCGACGCCCAGGGTTGCAACGGCGACAACAATCGCGGTGAGCATCAGTACATGCGGCAGCGGATTCATATAATCTGCCGCCCGGACAGCATGGTTTTCAGCCGTGAGTCCGTGCAAAATAATCGGTATGGTAGCATTTTTTTTGGCACCCAGAGATATAAAGAATAAGATGACCGCCGTCTGAAGGATGTTCATCCCGATAATTTTTTTCACCAGATTTTTCTTGGCAATGATCGCGTATAAGCCGATCATCATCAGCGCAATGTAAACCCAGTAATTTAACTTGGAAATGATAATCGAAATCAGCTCGCTCATCTTTTACAGCCCCTCGTCATGCCTGCCGGCCGAAGCCAGGTTATAATAAAGATGCACCATGACCGCCATCACACAGATGCCCACCCCGATTTCCACCATCAAGATCCCATGGGACCTTGCCGTGACCGCATCTACCCCAAAAACCTGTGATAAGGCACCATAATCCAGATAGTTGGATCCCAAAAAAATACTCAGGGCCCCGGTTCCGGCATAGATGAAAACCCCCAGTCCACAAAGCAACACGGCAAGCTTCTCGCTGATGCGGGCAAAGCTCGTTCGCAGGTTGTGGGATATGGCAAACAAAATAATCGAAGCGCCCAGGATGACACCACCCTGAAATCCACCTCCCGGGCTGTGATGACCATGCGCAATGACATACAACGCAAATAGCTGGCTGAATGGAACAATCAGGCGTGCGCTGGTTTTGACAATCAGATCATAAGGAACCCACATCAGATCGATTCTCTCAAATTCGCTAGACTCCCGCGGGGGTTCCGCCCCTTTTGCAATACGAAGGCTGATCCCGGTGGGAATGTGTCGAAACAATTGTGTTTCGGGTTCAATCCGTTTAAGTATCCGCAACAGGAAGAGGCAGGCAACGCCGGCAGTAAAAATAACAATAGTTTCAAACATCGTGTCATATCCCCGGTAATCGGCCAGCACAGCGGTAACGATATTGGGAACCGAGGTTTCCTCTATCGACCGTTCAATATAACGGGGCGATACATGCATACTGGCCGGTGCCTGCGGATCACCCCACAAAGGAAAGTCCAGGGTACAATAGAACAGCAGGCCCCCGAAGAGGAGTACAATCAATATGGCCAGTGTCTTCAATCTTTTGTCCTTCTGGAAGTGCGAAAAACCGCCGCGACGAAAAGCACGGTGCTGATTCCGGCGCCGACAGAAGCCTCGGTGAAGGCCACATCGACCGCCCCCATAATGGCCCACAGCAGACACATCATAAAGCTGTAAGCACCAAAAAGGATGGCGGCCCCCAACAGGTCTTTGACCGTGATGGCACCGATGCCGCAAATGACAACGATCAATAAAACCACAAGCTCGATCTGCCAGATCATGATTGGTCTTCCTTTGTCCAGGGTTTGAGACCGGCCCGCACTCCGGCATCGACAATGGCATGCGTAGCTGTCGGGCTGGTGATATAAACGATAATAACGATTAAAACGATCTTGGTTGCCGTCAAAAAACTATCTAAAGAAAAATCTTGAAGCACAAACAGGGCAATCGCCGACAACGTCAGCAGCTGGCCAGCGGTATCCAGTTTTCCGGCCGGATGCAGCCGGGAGTAAAAATCGGGCAGCCGCAGAATACCAATAGAGCCGCCCGTAAAAAAAGCCAGGCCGCCGAACAGAAGAATCATCACCAATATTTTCATCGAACAGGCCTCCTAGATCCTTGCCGAATAATCAGTCAGGGGATTTTTCTTCATAAAGACCCCTTTTTTTCTGGAAATAACGCGAAGCCGCCAGTACGGCAATAAAGTTCAGCAATGCGTAAGCCAACGCAATATCGACGAACATATCCACCCGACCGTAGATCAAGCCGACCAATATCAGCAAAACAGTTGTTTTACTGCCGATCGCATTCACACCGATGAGGCGATCCAAAACGGTTGGACCAAAAATCGCCCGGTAAAGGGACAGCAACATAATCAGGCTCAAGTAGAAACCGCTGTAGAAAAATACGATGTCCATTAGTTATCTATTCTCTGAAGACATTGAGGATTTTTTCTTCCATCGCACCTGGAAGAGATTGAACGGATTTGTCGTCAATACAATGGACCGAAAACCGCCCCAAAACGGTCACATTCACGGTAATCGTACCGGGGGTCAGGG
>JASFTL010000083.1:0-10414 GCA_050053555.1 Desulfobacterales bacterium | reverse complement strand
ATGTATCCCATGATCTGCGAACACCACTGGCAACACTGCAAGGTTACATTGAAACGCTGTTTTTAAGAAATGAAAGCCTAACTGAAGAAGATCGAAAACATCATATTAAAATTGCCATTCAACATTGCGAGAGGCTCAGTAAACTTGTCGAAGAGCTGTTTGAACTGGCAAAATTGGATTCCCATGAGACAAAGGTTCAATACGAGCCGTTCAACATCAAAGAGCTCACTTATGATGTGGTGCAAAAATTTGATCTATCGGCTGAAGAGCGACAAATCTCTATTCAAATCGACCATAATCAAAACCTTCCGTTTGTAAATGCCGATATCGCCATGATAGAGCGAGTTATTGAAAACCTGCTTGATAACGCCGTACGTCACACCCCTGAAGGTGGTTCCATTCGATTCACGTTCAGTTTGCAAAATGGTGATATTGCTGTCTGCATTAGCGATACGGGCTGCGGTATTTCCGATGAAGATTTACCGCATATTTTTGACCGCTTTTATCAAAGAGATCGGCATAAAGAAAGCAAAACGGATCATGCCGGACTTGGATTAGCAATTGCCAAGCGTATCATCGAATTGCACAACAAACCGATCCATGTCGAAAGCACGCCCGGTTCCGGAACCTCTTTTACCTTCTTCCTGACGGCCTATCCTGAGGCCTGATGCAATTCCAACGTTTATTCCATTTGTTACAGAAAAGTTATATTTTTGTGATGATCCCGTGAATTAAACCACTTAATGTCTGTACAAAATCAGTATGCAATCGATGGCTTGAATTATTTGTGGTGGCTAAAAAAGACGAATACTCCAAGGATCATATTCGAAAAGAGATTGTCATGAAAAAACGACGCCAGTTCATCAAGCTGATATTGGGATTTTCCGCCGGTCTGGGAGTTTTATTCAGTCCGCTTGCCGCAGGAATGCGTTTGGCTTGGGCCAAGGCAAAAAAAATAATCCTGCCCAAAGGAACCCGGATGGAAACTCTTGTCGGCAAGCACCCGGCCAATTTGGACACAAGAAATTTAGGTCTGACCCCTTTAGAAAAATTTGAAACCATGGGGTTGAGCGACCATCAGGTCGATTTGAACCGATGGCAGCTTGAAGTAAGCGGTCGCGTTCAACGTCCCGTCAAACTCTCGTATTCGCAAGTCACTGAGATACCTTCTGTCAAGAAAGAGGTTCTTTTGATTTGTCCGGGATTTTTTGCTTACCATGCTCGCTGGGAAGGGGTATCCGTGGCAAAATTGCTCGAAATGGCTCAGGTAAGTTCAGAGGTAACGCATGTTTCTTTCAGCGGTCCAAAGGGAAGTTATGAAAAAACAGAGCGATTCCCCATGGAAGATATTCGCTCAGATAAAATCTTTTTGGCCTATAAAGTGAACAACAATGTCTTGCCTAAAAAGCATGGTTTTCCGTTGCGTGCTGTGGCAGAAGGATATTACGGCAGCAACTGGGTTAAATATGTTTATAAAGTTACGGCACATTAATCATAATGCATTGACCTTAATAGTTTGACCCGGTTATTAGGAGATGAACAAAATGAAAAGAAAAAAGGAAATGAGTGCGTTATTATTGTCGGCACTGATATTGATTTCCACCCTCATGTTTATCGATAACGTGCGATCAAGCCCTGAAAATTCGAATGGGTCAAAGGTTGTATTTTTTGTCAGCTGATACGCTGTGGGTGCAGAAGTCCTGGAAGGACTGAAAGGGATAAAACGCGTTAAGAATGGATTTCGTAATTCTAAAGAAATAAACACCGTCTGGTATGACCCGGCTGTAATTGGTATCCAAGAGATGGAACAGGCGCTCAAAGATGCGGGAACTTACCTGGGAACCGCAAAATAATCAAAATTTTATGACGAATGGGTTCGATACGGTTACTTTGCTTAGCGGGTTTCGGATCAGGCCTTTGGGTCGTGCTAACTGTTAACAAAAGGCCGCTCAAATGGCACGTGTAAAGAAGCATTATCTCTTCTGATTAGGATTTAGCCAATTAAATCAAAGATCACAATGTTTTTAAAACCGCCCATTTTACCCCTAAAATGGCATCGCTAAGCCTAAAGCTTACCCTCATCTTTAGATCTTCTTTCAACTTATCAATTACTTACTGTGACCTGATCTTCGATTACTATTAACTTTTCGATTGCTATTAAATAAGAAAAAATCGCCGCAAGAACAAATGGGGTCATATCTTTGAAATTGACATATCGATAACCCGTTCCTTGATGTGTTTAAATTGTTTATTTAGTTTGCGATTTGATTTTAATTTGGCTTTCAGACGCGCCCGGCTCTGGCTGACGGTGCTATAATCTACGCCAAAGACAGCACCAATTGCCGCTTGCCTCTCGTTGCTGTAGCGATAACTTAACTCCATGGCTATCTGACGTAATTCTTTGAGCCTGGTTTTACGGTCCAAAAGCTCTTCAGTTTGAACCTGCCCGGCCCGGGCAACTTCTGCTATGATGTGCTCGGCGGATAGATCATGCTGCAGTTTGCTAAGCGACGGTATCTCACGCTGTTTCTCGCTTGGAAGCTTCTTTTTTACCCATTTAACAAAACCTTGGCTTCCCAGTATGGATTGATGAACCACCTCCTCAAAGGGATTTTCAATTTCACCTGCAATTCCCTGCTGGACATATGCCCGGTACCGGCGCCGGCCTTGTGCTGAGTCCTCGCCAAAGTAAGTGTTTAGCAGCCAGCCATAATCGATGCGTTTATCTCTTTTTCTCAGATAACAATAGCCAGGGTAGGTGCTCCAGGGGTACGTTTTAAGATAATCGAATTTTCTTTGAATATCGGTATTTTTAAACTCGCGGGAGCGAATCGGATTTAAATGTATATAGCGACTCAATGGCAATAAATATTCATCTTCTTGGACCAGCAAAGACTTAAAGCGACCTTGAAAAACATGGCCGCTGCGTCCATGACGGCGATTAAACCTTACCGTGTAAGTGACCAAAAAATGACGCATAAACTCGCTCAAATTGGCATGGGCGGTTTGAACCAGCAGATGAAAGTGGTTGGCCATCAGAACGTAGGCAATAAGTTTGACACTGAAAGTTTCACAGCTATCGGCCAGCGCATCAACAAATCTACTACGGTCAGTGTCAGTGATAAAGATATCCTCGCGACGGTTGCCCCGGTTCATCACGTGATAATAAGCGCCCGGATACTGGATCCTCAAAGGTCGTGCCATAGGTTATAATTTGCATGGTTTATTTATATTGTCAATTTAAAAGCTCTGACCCCTTTTTACTCCGGATAATTGTAACGATCAGACGGCAAGGTTGAATCCGGCGAGAGATGTCGATCATATCAGCAGGAGAGCTTTGCTCTTTTGACTAGGCGAAAAAATATCTTATTGATATTAAAAAGAATAAATATATGCTTGACATCCTCAATATAGGATGTCCCTATTTTTTCTTAAACTATTTTTTAACTATAAAAATTTTATTTCTCGCAATAAAACAAAAAAATTTATCACGGAATGAAATAATAATGGAACAATAATCCTTTTACTTTTAATAAAAAGGTAACAACCTAAGAGGCCAAACAAGACGAAGTTTATGACTACCTCTATTGAGTTGTAGTTTAAATGTGATAGAGCCTGTAATAGAGAAATTAAAACAGCGCTTTTTACTATTCCTACTATTCTGATCGTAGGAATAAACATCATACCTAAGTAGAGCACAGATTCAATAATCGGCCAAAAGATTAGAGTAATCGAGAAGTGACCCAACATCCAAAGAACACGATTATAGTCTGCTGAGGGATTTCTACTGTATAAGATTATTGATAGCACAGTGAATTGGATAGCAACAAGCATTAGAAGCCAATATATATCAGATCCTTTGGCTCCGATTACATTTAGTGATAATATTTTTCTTTTCCCCAATATTATTTTTACAGCAAAAAATAAAACAGAGGCAGCTAAGAATGTAGATATGTACGATGCAAAAATGTAAAGGCGCCCGGAAGGATAAATTTTATAGAGAATTACTGAAATTAATGATATAAATACGAAAATCCAATAAACAGGCAATAACTCTCTAGTTGACCAAGTCTGTTGAGGAAAATATTTTACATTAACATTCCTTTTTTTCACTATTAACAAAATTGTTACCCCTGATATAAGGATAATCTTTGCTATAATAAAATGAATCTCCATTTATCTAACAACACCCATCAACTATGGACACCTCGTTGTTTCAGCAGCCTCAGCATCTGAAGGATTAAGGAGGTCTTCAAACAACTCAGGATTTATTATAATTGGCAAAGGAGTTCCGTAGGTTCGAATATTTGTAATTGGGCTTATTACTCCTTTTTGAATATGTGGAGCTAATTCTATAATAGCCGCTGGCCCCAAGATAGCGAATTGACCAGGAATTGCATTATGCATATTAACACCTTCTCCAACTCCTTTTAATGGGCTTGGGTATTTTTGTTGCTGCTCATACCATGAAGTCTGTTCGCTATGCTTAACATTTGTAAACCCTGGGCCGCCAAAAGGGAAAAACAATCCTATTGGATCAATAAAATTAACCGGATCATTTAAAACATAGCCATAAAGATCCGTATCACCACCGGCAAAGAATATGGGATCCTTGGCGGTCCAGCGGCCCACATCCGGATCATAATCACGGTAACCAAACCTTATTAACTCAGTATCCGGGTCATTCAGCCCCCCAGCAAATCCTAAAGGAATCTTAAACGCTTCATTGGTATCAGCAATGATATTGCCGAAAGAATCGTAATCAATTCTTTTTACCACATTGCCGGCGGCATCTGCAACCACTCTTAAAGATCCCACCTGATCATAGGTCAGGTAATAGGTTGCAATGCCGATTGTCATGGCCACCGGCATGCGGCCGTCGGCATACTCAAATCTCATTAAAAGGTTATCAGCACCATCATATACTGCCAGCAGCCGGGTCATGCCCTGCCAGAGGTATTTTTCGATGATGGTGCCGTTGATCTTCTTGGCGATTCGGCGGCCCAGGGCATCATGAACGTATTCGATGATCCGGCCATCGGGCAAATCCACCCGCAGCAGTTCACCACGCAAAGAATAGGCATAAAACGTTTGATCAGTTGCATCGGTTTGATTGGTTTTATGGGTTAGAAACCCATCAAGATCGTATTCATATCGCATATCGCCGGCTATCAGCAGATGATCCTCATCCGAGTAAGTAAAATTTCTACCGGCAATCCCTCGCAAAGTATTCATCTCATAATTGCGGGTGCCGTTGGCATCATAGCGATATTCTTCGACCAGGGCACCATCTTGGAAGACGGTCAGCAGCCGCCCCATGGAATCGTAAGTGTAAGCATTTTCGGTAGTCACGCCGTCTGTAGTGTCGGTCTTTTGCGTGATTCGACCATTGTTATCCCGCACAAGATTCCACCAAACCATATTTTGACCGCCGACACTAGCACCCTGCCCCTCCACTTCGCCATGGCCATTAAATGAGCGGGTTAGATTCAAAGCGCCGCCGCTGACCGACTCCGGCAAGCCGTTTTCCACGTTTCGCGATATGGTAAAATTACCGGTGGCAGTTAAAAGCCCGTCATTGTCATAAGCATAATCAATGGTGTTTCCGGCATAGGAAAAAGTGGAAACATCAAAGTCATTGTTGTAAGTGTAATTCAAGGATTGGTTCAGCGCACCACTGAGCGTCTCGGAGGTGATCAGTTTTCCGTCATAGCCGTAGATGATCGATTCCGAGCTTTTGGTGACTGATTCGACTTTGGTGCCGCACAAATAGCGATAGTCGATGTCTCCCTCGGGAGTTTGGGTCTGCACCAGCCGGCCGTTTGCATAAATGTTGCTGATCTGACGACCGGAAGGAAAATTGGTCTGAATCAAGCGCCTGTCTTTATCATATATATAATTGTAACTTCCGCTTAAGGGTGTGGTGTAGGAACTTTTACGGTTGACCTTGTTGTATCCAAACCGGTGCTCCGTGCCGGCCGGATTGATCAATACGGTCATATTGCCGTTAGAATCATAGATAAAATCAATGAAGTTTCCATCAGGTCGATTGATGCCGGTCATGCGCCCAATGGGATCATATTCATAGGAAGTCGTCTGGCCTCCAGGATCGGTAACGGATTCCAAAAATCCATCGGCCGTATAGGCAAACGCGGATTGCCTGGTGGCTGTGCTGACGGAAGTCAATCTTCCCCTTGAATCGTAGGCATAGTCTACTGGATGGAATCCGGGCACACTGACACTATCAATAAGCAAGGTAGTGGGATCGTAGCGTGAGGTTATGGTTCTGCCCTCGGGTGAAACAACGGTCTTTTGCGCCGCCAGGGTGTTGTCCTGGATATCGGTGGCTTTGCCATTAACGCTAACCGTCTCAACGATCAGGTCGGCCATATCATCATCGTCGGTATCGGCGTAGGTCTTGTCAAAAGTTGTTATTCTTTCAAGTCCAGCAGGTGTGCTTTCGGTCATCTGTTTTACATATTTATACTTATATTCCGAATCAAGGTCGTAGATGTATTCTAAATGGGTGCCACAAGGAAGGGATTGATTTTCGGTCAACCCATCATCGGACTGCTCAAAATAGGTAAGCGCTCCAGTAGGATCGGTAGTCGCAGAGGTGTATTTTCCTGTTGAATCCGTATGATCGAGGAAAGTGGTGAGATTACCTTCAGCACTGAGAACATCGGTCATGATATCGCTGTTCTCATGGATTGTTCGGGTATAGGCCCAATGACCGCCTTCCTCATCCATTATATCTTTTAGTCTTCCCTTGTCATCGAATACATGTTCAAACCGGTTGCCTGCCGGCTCAACTTCTATTTCCATCAATCCATCTGAAGTGTATTCAAATGCATAAAAGTTTTCATCCGGGTAGGTTATGCGAGATAGCAGGTTATTTGCATCAATGGTTAACTCGGTTCGAATCCCATCGGGTGAAATAATGGCTGTTGGTGTACCGTTGCTGTCTCTTTCGATGGCAATGGTGTTGTCAAACTGATCTGTAATGGTCACCAACCTGTTTTCCCCATTATAGTCAAACTCATACAGCGAAACACCGCTATTCAAATCGATGGTCTTTTTGTGCAAGCCGGCACCGGACATGATAAAGCCGGTGCCGTTTTCTTCCGTAAAGGCAAAATCTGTCTCGTCCATCGTGCCTGTAAGACGGGCCGATGGGGAACTGATTTTGCGGATGCGATAATTCTTCCAATCGCTAATGTAAATATTGCCGGCGGCATCCAGGGCCACATCGGTCGGATGATCCAGCAAAGCATCGGTTGCCGGCCCGCCGTCCCCTCTATAGCCTCTTGTACCCGAAGGATCAATCGTACCGCCAGCTACAGTGGTGATGATACCCATCGTATCAATCTTTCGCACGAGGTGCATCCAGGTTTCAGAAAGGTATAGATTACCGACTGCATCTATAGCCAAACCACTGATATTGCTAAGAGAAGCCTCAGTGGCCGGAATGCCATCATCCCGGTTCTCCCAGCCTCCATCACCGGCCACCGTTGTTATAATGCCGGAAGTATCCACTTTTCGGATATAATTACCTTCTGCTATGAACAAGTTGCCTCTGGCATCTATGACGATATCGTTTGGATAGGTTATCTGGGCCTGGGTTGCAGGCCCCCCGTCTCCGCTGTATCCCCCGGTTCCGTTGCCGGCAACCGTGGTAATAATTCCGGAAGTATCCACCTTGCGGATCCGGTGGTTGTATGTATCGGCGATGTAAACATTGTCCAATGCATCGAGCGCAACAGCCCTTGGATAATTAAGTTGTGCATTTGCAGCAGGACCACCATCACCGCTGTATCCGGCACGACCCGTGCCTGCTATTCTTATCCAGGTGTCATCTGTGTTTCTTTTACGAACTTCAGAATTCAAATGGTCTGCTATGTAAAAATTGCCTGCAGAATCAACGGCCACGTCATAGGGATTTACCGTGAAGCGCGCTGTGGAAATAATACCATCCGAATCCACCTTGCGGATGCGATCGTTTATGTAATCACATATGTAAAGATTGCCTGCAGCATCTGTCTCCAGGGCCGTCACATAGTTTATCTGGGCTTCAGTTGCCGGCCCGCCGTCACCGCCATAACCGGCGGTGCCGTTGCCGGCAACCGTATCGATGATTTTGACATTATTTTTGCTGATGGTGCCGTCTCCCTTGAAAAGGATGCTCGGATTCAAAGGGCTTAATTGATGATGCTCAGATAGCGTCCAGCCTTCCGCTACTACCCCTGCGGTTCTGGCAATGGGCACTTTGCCATAATGCCAAAGGGTTACTTCTTCACGACTGGGAATCGTAAAAGCCTCTTGTCCAGGCTGGCCAAAAGCCGGCCCATATATGCCTGGCACGTAATAGACGCCATTGTAGACGAAACCGATTTTCACATAAGCAATCACGGTACCGGTGGCCGGTTTTCCCAAATAATCCAAACCATCCCATTCAAATTCGGCGATCTGATTCGGCTCAGGCGGCAGTTCGACTTTAAAACTATTGCCGGCCACATTGACCTGCACAATTATCTTTAGCAGGCTTTCAGGTACCGTGTTACCGCTGGCCGGCACGGTGATTACACCCGGTTTGTAGCCGCCCACGCGACTGCTGGCGTAATGCAGCGTCATATCCGTGCCGGGAATGGAAATGTCCTCGTGGAAAACCCGGCTGCGCTGCTCAACAAAAGAAGCAATACATTGGATATCATTTGGGGACTGTCCGCCTGTCCCCTGCCTTCCTGAATCCTGCTGGTCGACAACCGTTATACCTTCGGCATTCGGGGAGATGGCCCCGGCTGGTGCACCGATAGGCCAGTTAAGATCACAGGGTGTAAAGTGCTTTATAACAGCACGCCAGTAAGTGGTTTCCGGCAAATATCTTTGTTCGTCATTTAGTCCTTTTACCTCATCGATATAAAATCCATTCTCATTTAAATCATCGGGCTGACCATCTCCATCGGCATCCAAAGCATCTACGATTCCATTGTCGTCAACATCTAACAGCTTGACAACCACACCATTTTCAGAAGGCACCCATACGCCTTTATCGCGGTCGTAAATGCCCACCGGCACGATGGAGCCGACCGGAAAGCCCAAGAAATTATCCACGTACATCATTACCGGTTTGTCGAACCGGACGCGCTGGGCGCCGTCCACGCTGAGCTCCGCGCAATAGGTAAAAGCCGAGGTCGGCGGCAGCCTGGCGGGCATGGCTTCCGGCGTGGGGTATTCGGTGGCCCGGGTGGTGATGGTGGTCAATTCCTGAACATCATTGCCCTGCTCGTCGACCAGATAGGCCTTGTTGTCGCCGCTGAACACCATTGTTGTAGCGCGCCTGCCGGCATCGTCAACGACATCTTCGCTTTTGTGGGTGACCACGGTATCGGCATTACCGTCGAAGGTCAGGGTGGTGGCCACCGGATCTTCGGCGATCATAACAACGGTTTCGGCAATGGCATTGTCGTTCCAGGGCACGTAGACTTTGCGCTGAGCGGGAATCAACTCCTGTTTTTGATACACGACCGTAAGCGTTCCACCACCTTCCACCGGAATCGAAAACCGACCCTGTTCATCGGTGGTGACGCTGCCGTATTCCGCATGACTGTGGACAGTGATCATAACCCCAGGCAGCGGTAATTGATCGATATCGTGCACCAATCCGGTGATCAGCGAAAACCGTTTGGGATCATATTTTTCAACCGTGGAATCAGGCGGCACGAGATCCTCATACTGTTCACCATAGGATCCTTCGGGCTGGGGTTCGGGGCTGCCGGTCACCTCAACGGTAGCCTGGGCATTTGTTGATCCCGCCGGTCCTGTAACAGTTAGGGTATAAATAGTTGTGTGCTCCGGAGAAACTTGCGTTGTTCCATCCACCGACACAGCACCGATCTCGTTATCAATATGGGCATTTTCCCCGCGCAATGAACTCCAGTTCAGTGTGCTGGCTTCACCTTGCGCGATGGTAGAAGGAGAGGCGCTGAAACTGACAAGGGGCGGCTGATTTACAGAGCCCAGAGAGACAGTCAGATTAACTGATGAGTCTTCGACAACAGATGTGCCCGCGGCCGGTTGCTGGCTGATCACCGAACCTTCCGGAACGGTTTCACTGTGTTCAGTGGTGATGGCGCCAATCACCAGCCTGGCTGATTGTATCGCCGCTTCTGCAGCCGACCGGGTCATTCCGACTACATCCGGCACACTGACCATTCGCGGATTGGCGCTGATGACCACCTGATCGGCCGAACTATCAACGGCACCATCATCGACAACAAGTTGAACCTCATAGGTGCCGGCAACGTCAGGCGTAAATGTCGGATTCACGATTGAAAAATCGGAAAGTGCCGCCGAACTTCCCGCCGGAACGGCTATAAATGTCCAGCTAAAATTCAAGCTATTCTCATCCACATCC
>JASFTL010000082.1:0-10478 GCA_050053555.1 Desulfobacterales bacterium | reverse complement strand
GTCCTAGGAGGAATAAAATGGAATTCAGTTTGCCGGAAGAACTTGAAATACTTCGAAAAATGGTGCGAGATTTTGCGGATGAAAAAATTGCGCCATTTGCCGACGAATGGGATGAAAAGCATTACTTCCCATACGAGGAAGCAGTTAAGCCGATGGGAGAGCTCGGCCTGTTCGGCTCGGTTATTTCAGAGGCATACGGTGGATCCGAAATGGGCTGGATGGCCGCTATGATCGTCAGTGAGGAGATTGCCAGAGCATCCAGCTCTCTCAGGGTCCAGATCAATATGCAGACGCTGGGGTGTGCATACACCATTGAAAAATATGGCAGTGAGGAGTTAAAGCAAAAATATATCCCCAAGCTGGTCAGCGCCGAATATCTAGGGGGATTTGCGATGACCGAACCCGATGCGGGATCTGATGTGATGGCGATGAAATCCCGAGCCGAAGACAAAGGGGATCACTGGCTTTTAAACGGATCCAAGACCTGGATTTCAAATGCCGATGTGGGAGATGTCATCATTTATTATGCCTATACCGATCGAGATGCCGCTTCAAAAGGCCTATCGGCATTTGTGGTGGAACTGAAAAATTTCAACGATGTGCGCACAACTGCCCTGGACAAGCTGGGGTCGCGATCCTCACCTACCGGTGAAATCTATCTGACGGATACAAAAGTTCCCAAAGAAAATATTCTCGGCCAACCCGGTGATGGCGCCAAAATTCTCTTTGGATCACTGAATCAAACCCGGCTTTCTGCCGCAGCCGGTGCGGTTGGTGTAGCACAGGCCTGTCTGGAGGAAGCCATTAAATATGCCAACGAGCGCAAACAATTCGGAAAAGCGATCGGAGAATTCCAGATGAATCAGGATCTCATCGCCCAAATGTCCGCCGAGATTGAAGCAGCGCGGCTTCTGGTGTACAAGGCCGCCTGGGCAAAAGACCAGGGAAGATTAAACAATGGTCTGGATGTTGCCCAGGCCAAATATTTTGCGGGCGAAGTGGTGACCAAATGCGCCAATTTTGCCATGCGGATTCTTGGCGCCTATGGCTATAGCACCGAATATCCAGTAGCGCGTTTTTTCCGTGATGCGCCGACCTATACCATGGTGGAAGGATCCTCCAATATTTGTAAGTGGATCATTGCGTTGGATCAATTGGGCATTCGCAAAGCCAACCGTTAAACTGACTGTAAAACCATTATCTTTTGCCCGAGGGCAGAGATGCCCGGCCAAAGCGGGATTTCATCAATATTTACATATATTAAGGGGTACATCAATCCTCTTCAAAATGCTCTCGGACTAACTTAGGCCAATAGATATTAATTCCATAGACGGATAGCAAAATTTTCAGATTTTGTTCCGGGTTTAGGCGTGGTCCGATTCAAAAACGGAGCGTACACGATAGTGCGTGAGTATTTTGAATTGGCCTGCGACGAGCTACTCTCGGCCTGAGCTCGAGTCGAAGGCAGCCGAGTCGATTACAACACAGACCTGGGGCAAAAGATGTAATTTTGAATCCGTTTATTTAGAAAGGAGTGAGATATGGACATAGTCGTTTTAGTTAAACAGGTGCCGGACACCGAATCACTGGTTCAGATAGCCGATGACGGGGTCTCCATTAAAACACAGGATATTAAATGGATCATGAATCCCTATGACGAATTGGCTGTGGAAGAGGCACTGCAGATCAAAGAAGCCCAGGGCGGTACGGTAACGATACTTTCGCTTGGGCCTGAAAAAGCCATTGAAGCGATTCGAACTGCTCTGGCGATGGGCGCTGATCAAGGTATTCATATCTGTGATCCGGCGGCTGAAGGCAGTGATGCATTGGCGACCGCTAAATTGCTCGCGGCTGCCTTAAAAGATCTTCCCTGTGATTTAATTATCGCGGGCCACCGGGCTGTGGATGAGGATAATTATCAGGTTGCTGCGGCTGTGGCAGAATTTATGAGTATTCCTCAGATATCCATGGTGAATAAAGCTGAAGTATCCGATGGAAAGATCACCTGCCACCGCACCATTGAAGGCGGAACCGTGGTGGTGGAAGCTTCATTGCCGGCTTTGTTTACGACCCAGCGAGGACTGAACGAGCCGCGCTATGCCTCTTTACCCGGCATCATGAAGGCCAAGAAAAAACCCGTTGATGTGAAGACGGTTGCGGAACTTGGCGTTGATGGTGGGTCTGTAGGAGCAGCCAACCGTAAGGTCAAAATAAAGGCGCTTGATCTCCCACCTGAAAGGCAGGCCGTCAGAATGATCGAAGGTGAAGCGGTTGCAGATAAAGCGGCTGAGCTGCTAAAAATCTTACATGAAGAGATTAAAATCATTTAAAGACTCGAATCGATCTTAAAGGAGAAATAAAATGGCACAAAATGTGTTCGCAATAACAGAACAAAGAGACGGTGAGCTTCGAAAGGTCAGCTTTGAAGTGGTTAGCGAGGGTCGACGCGTGGCCGATGGTTTGGGAGCAGATCTCACGGCGGTGGTCCTGGGCTCAGGTATCGAAAATCTTGCAGAAGAGTTAAAAAAATATGGGCCCGATAAAATTCTGGTTGTCGATGATGCGGCCCTTGCTGATTATACAACTGATGCGTATACCAATGTCCTGGCCGAATTGATTCAGTCATTGGACCCGGCGGTCATTATTACCGGGGCATCTGCTCAGGGCAAAGATCTGTCGGGGCGTTTGGCGGCCAGGCTGGATGCCGGGGTGGCGATGGATTGCGTGGAGATAAAACTGGATAATGGGAATTTGACATACACGCGGCCGATGTTCGGCGGCAAAATAATTGCCCATGTGGAAATTGAAGGTACTCCTCAGATAGTTGCGATTCGACCGAACGTAATGGATATTGCGGAAAATTCAAAAGAGTCTGCCATTGAAAAACCGGCTGTCCAGGTCGGGGATCTAAAGACAAAAGTTGTTGAAATGAAAATAGAGACCGGAGACAAGGTCGAGCTGACCGAAGCCGATATTATTGTCTCAGGCGGCCGTGGTACCGGTGGCGATTATGCAGCCGTTGAAGAGTTGGCCAACGAACTCGGTGCAGCGGTTGGCGCTTCGCGCTCTGCTGTGGATGAGGGATGGCGGCCTCATAGCGACCAGGTTGGGCAGACTGGTAAAACGGTATCCCCGACGCTATATGTCGCCTGTGGCATCTCCGGCGCCATTCAGCATCTGGCCGGTATGTCAACTTCTAAATATATTGTTGCCATTAACAAAGACGAGGAAGCACCGATTTTTTCAAAGGCTGATTTTGGGATTGTCGGTGATCTGTTTGAAGTGGTTCCGGCGATTACCACAGAGGTTAAGAAATTGAAGTGATCAACACGAATTTTGATATCGGCTTCTGGCACACGCCGGTTCGATATAACTGCGTTTCTAATCAGCCCTGTTATCGGCAGGGCTGATTGCTTTTGGTCCCGTTGAAATGAGCCTTGATTTCTCTATTATTTTCACCGCCCGCTGCGCTCAAGGCACAAAGATCGCAGAGATATCCGTCTTTCCTTTGCCGTGAGAGAACGGCAAAGCAATTCTGCTCAGCAGCTGCGCTGCAAAATAAAAGAACGATATTAACAATATTTATAAGTAAGCTGAAAATTATTAATGCCCTTAGCTTTGTTGGCTTGATGATTTTAGCTTTTCGGCGTCTCAGCGAAAAGCTAAAAAATAGTAACTCTCAGCGTACTCTGCGTCTCTGCGGTTAATTAATATATTTAGGTATCCTATAGATAAATTGAGCTATACTGCAATGAATAGTGCTTAATTTTATTAGAAAGGAGGTTGCGTTGGATAAGGAATTGATTGAAAAAACAAAAAAAACCGCAGGGCTTTATTTTCGAGATGTCCCGGGTGAACGGCCTTTTGATCTCTGGCGTGGCTTTGACAAGGATCTGGCCAAAGACCTTTCATTGTTTATTACCGCTCAGATGTACGCGCGGGAAAAAATCCCTCATACGGTCCGGCAGTTGATTACGGTTGCCGCTCTTACGGTGCTTTCGCGGCTGGAGGAACTACGGTTGCATATCCATGCTGCATTGAATGTCGGCTGTGCGCCGCAGGAGATTGCGGAGGTGATCTTTCAAACGGCTATCTATGGCGGTATGCCGGCCACCAATCAAGCTTTAAAAACGTTAAGATCGGTGTTGGAGGAAAAGGACATGTGGCCGCTGGCAGAATAGCTATTTCTATTTTGCTTTCTTGCTTGACACCTGAATCGCATTTTTCCTATCTATCTAATGTCATCTGAAGTCAGCAGGGTATGCACGTCACAAATAATCGACCCCTCTGATCGCAGAATCCCCTTGTATAGACTGTATGGGCGCATATAGGGTAGCGGTTCGATCATTGTATCGTGAGGATTTCGATGCAGTTGACAGGAGGCACCCGTTACTTATATTTATCACAATTAATGATAATCGGAAGCTCCTTTAAATATTGGACATTTTTTTAATCCATGCGCTTGTGCGACAGATTTTAGGTGCCATGGGCAAGATTGTCCGATTCTCATTCATTTTCATGCTAGATTCAGGACCGAATAAATTGCATCATATGGAGGCCCTATGAGCTTAAAACTAAAACAGATTGTGGTATCAATTGAAAATGAGCCCGGCCGTTTGCTGGAAGTTACAGAATCACTCGGAAATGCCGGGATTAATCTGCGAGCACTCAACCTGGTAGATACCGGTGCTTTTGGCCAGCTGAGATTGCTGGTTTCCGATGTTGCCAAGGCCCGCAAAATCCTGATGGAAATGCAGATTCCAGCCTACGTCAATGAAGTCGTGGCTGCCGAAATCGAGGACAAGCCCGGTAGTCTGGCGCGACTGCTCAAGCCGCTTACGGAAGCAAGTGTGACAGTGATTTTTATGTATGCTTTTATTACGTTTGCACAAGGACATGCGGTTATGGTTTTTCGATTCAGTGATAACGACAAGGCCATTGAGCTTCTGCAGGCAAATGGCACTAAATTGTTGGATGCCAAGGCATTTGGAATTCTTGAGACAGGCAGTTAAGCGGTGGTATTAAAATAATCAGTATATTGAATGAATTTAGCGAAAGTTTTTTCGATTTCTGCCAGAAAAGCTAATCAACCCACAAAAACTCAAATTAAAAACGCTCGAAATAAGAGGTCAGGCTTGGCCGTATTTTGTGGCTTTAACCCTCTATAATTCATATTCGGTATTGGCTCCGACATCTCCAGCCCAACCATTAACGGCAAAAAAGAAGATGCCTAAATGAGACCCAGCAGATCAAAAAATTCGTCAAGGAAATCCACACCGCGCCAGGGCGCCGGTAAATCAGCACATGCGGCCATGAAAGGGCAGGAGACTAAAATTCAGAAAGAACGATACCGCGTGCTGATTGAAGATGTTGCCGATGGATTTTATGAGGTCGATCTGAAAGGAAATTTCAAATTTTTTAACAATGCCCTGTGTCGGATTTTCGGATATACGCGCAAAAGAATCCAGGATAGCAATTTTCAGGAGTTCATGGATGAACATAATGCCGCCATTGCCTATGAAGCCTTCAACAAGATTTTTCGCACTGGAAAAGGAGTTGTCGATATCAATTGGGAAATCATACGTAAGGACGGTGAACGGCGCCATCTGGAAATTTCCGCCAATTTAATAACGGATAACGGCGGCGAACCGGTCGGTTTCAGAGGGATTGCCAGGGATGTCACTGATAAAGTCGTTGCCCAGCAAGCACTGAGTGAATCTGAAGCCTGCGCACTGGAACTGTCCCAGCAAAGCCGCCAGGCCGAGCAGCGTTATCGAGCGTTTCTAAAATTTTTACCCATACCGGTATTTGTTTTTAATCTGGATAATACGGTGTCCTACCTGAATCCGGCTTTTGAGAGGGTTTTTGGCTGGCGCTTTGAAGAACTGGAAGGCAAAAAAATACCGTTCGTCCCTGAAAGTTATAAGGATCAAACCATCGAAGGCATCCGACGCCTTCACAAGGAAAAAGTGCTCCGTGGTTTTGAAACCCGGCGGCTGACAAAAGACGGCCGTCTGCTGGATATTATTGTTGATGGTGCCATCTTTTTTGATGAGGACGGTCGGCCCGCCGGTCAGGTCGTCACCCTGCGTGATGTCACTCTGGAAAAGCGCAATGCCCGCATCAACCGTTCCCTTTTTCGCATTGCCCGGGCCATGTACCAATATCGGGGTTTGGATCAACGCCTGGCGTTGATTACCAAGGAAATTCAAGATTTGCTGGGCATTGAAGGCGCCATGGTAATTTTGCTCGATGAGGAAAACCAGGAATTTTTTTTCCGCGAGGCGGTCTTTGATAAAACCGAAACTGGTACGAATTTTAAAGAAATTCGATATCCGGCGGACAAAGGGATCGCCGGTCTGGTGTACCGTACCGGCAAACCTCAAATTGTAAAGGATGCTTATAAAAGTCCGTTTTTTGCCCGTGAAGTTGATCGACAGGCTCACTATCATACCCGAAACATGGCCGACGTGCCTCTAGAGATCGAAGGACGCATGATCGGCGTGCTGTGTGCAGTCAACAAAAAGGAGGGCGAGTTTGATCGGGCTGATATCGAGCTGTTGACGACCATCGGCAATCTGGTGGCCTTGCCGATTGAAAATGCCAGTATCAATGAGGAGTTAAAACGATCCTATGAAGACGTCACAAGTCTCAACCGCGCCAAAGATCGTGTTATTCACCATCTGTCGCATGAACTGAAAACGCCTGTCTCAATTTTGTCCGCCTCTTTGGACCTTCTAAAAAAGCGGCTTTCAGAAATAGAAGACAAAGGTTGGGGCACCATCATTGACCGCGCCCAAAGAAATCTGCAGCGCTTACTTGAAATGCAGTATCAATTGGAAGATATCCTACGCGAAAGAGATTTTAAAACCCATTATATGCTCTCTGCCCTGTTAGATGCATGTGTTGATGAGCTGGAAGTATTGATATCCATAGGTTTAGGCGAAAAAGATATTATCCACAAAATCCGTCAGCATATTGAAGATACCTATGGACCCCGGAAAGCGAAATCAGAGGTTATTGAGCCGGGTCCGTTTGTCAAAGAAAAAATAAAGGAATTGCGCCCTGAATTTGCACATCGCCAGTGCCGTTTGAGAACCTATGTATCGGCAACTTCACCGGTATATATTCCCCCGGATGTCTTGGGAAAAGTTGTGGAAGGCCTGGTTCGCAATGCCGTTGAAAATACGCCGGACGGCGGCAACATATCCGTAAAAGTGCGCAAGGGCGAAATTGGTCCCGAATTTGAGGTCAAAGACAACGGAATCGGCATCAGCGAAGAAAACCTGAGATTGATCTTTGAAAACTATTTTATATCATACGACACCATGCAATATTCCACCCGACAGCCTTATGATTTTAAAGCCGGCGGCAAAGGCTTTGATTTACTGCGCATGAAAATATTTTCTGAAAGGTATAACTTCAAAATTAAGATGACATCCCAGCCCTGTAATTTAATCGATGCAGAAGGGCACAAATGCCCGGGCAATATAGCGGATTGCGTGCCGGCTGCTGATGAGAAAAATTGCCGGAATAGCGGCGGCACAACGGTGACGGTGCAATTTTATCCGGCCGAGCGATTTACCAGAAAAAAACCTGCCGGTGAGAAAAAAAAATAGGGTTGCAGCGCAGACCTTTTGGACATTTGAATTGAACCGAAAATCATTCCTTAAAACGATTTGTATAGGCGCGTACCATGAGCGAACGAACCCAAAACAAAAATAATAGGCAGCCGACTGGAGAAAAGGCAGAGCATTTTTTCAGAGAAATCGAAATCGAATTTCTGGTCCATGAACTCAAAGATCCCATCGCCATTATTGAAACCGGACTGCGGACCCTGCTGGAGCGCCAGGACAAATTTGGAACATTATCCCCCCGCCAGGAAAGCATTTTAAAGCGCACATTGCGAAATTCAAAGAAAGCGCGGGAATTGCTGCACAACCTGCTGGAGATCGGACGCTCAGAAGCTGAATGCTTTCTCGGTGAGCAATTCCAACTTTCAAAATCAGTTCTGCAGGCTTTGGAAGATGCCCTCGAAACCAACGCCTGGGACGTTTTCGAAAAATATGCTGACTGTAACAGTCCACCTGAAGCTCTGAGATACCTGAAATCCTGCGGTATCACCATAGCTATTTCAGCTCAAGTGAGCGATCTGGAGATGTTTCAGGATGAGATCAAGTTTCGCCAGGTGGTTTGCAATTTGATTAAAAACGCGCTTCATCATCGGAAAGAGAAGGTGGACATCCGGCTGGAACGGGATGGAGAACATCTGGTCTTGGCGGTCAGCGATGATGGGCCCGGAATTGAGCCGGAACATCATGATATGGTGTTTCAACGTTATGCCCAGGTGATAGACAGCGCAAATGTTTCCCGCAAAGGTCACGGCCTTGGCCTGGCCGGCGCCAATATTATATCCCGCTGTTTGGGGGGCCAGCTTACATTGGAAAGCGAGAAAGGCAAGGGGGCCACCTTTCGATTAATCATGCCCTTGAAGCTCGAAGGCGACTAATTTTCAATCCGATTCAGTTGTAAATCTGCTCAAGAAATCCACAAAATCCATTTATTGGCGATTTATAGCCCTTATGTTGCCCATTTAATTATGTTGCAGGGATTTCGTTGCCTTTATATTATTCTTTTTAATCGAAGGCTAAACGACTTGGATTCAGACTGAATTGTTGATCCGGTCGTTGCTTTCAAATTTGTGCCCGCTCCGGTATGAGGGGAAATAGCCTGAAGGAAGATGGTAATTAAAGACAAAGCTGGCAGGAGAAGACCAGGCTCCTGCCAGCTTGCCAGCTTTGAAGTTTTGGCGCTACTTCAATCCACCAATTGCAATTTCAACACGACGGTTTAAGGCGCGATCTTTTTTATTATCATTGCTGGCGACTGGATTGGCCTGCCCGTACCACAAAATCACCAACCGATCGGCAGAGATGTTAAACCCGTTCTTCAGGTAGTTGGCTACATTTTCAGCCCGCCGGCGAGACAATCTCAAGTTGTAATCTCGGGATCCGCTAATGTCTGCGTATCCCTCAATACGCGCAAAGGACTCAGGGTGACTCTGCATGAAAGATCCGATCTCATTGAGTTCCTGATGAAAGGCCGGATCGATATCAGATGCGTCCAAGGCAAACAGGATGTTGTCGGTTTTGAGTCCGACAACCTTCTGATCGCTAAGGGTCACCAATTTTGTGCCAGATTTGACAACGTACAGCGCGCCGGAATTATATTCGGGTTGGTTGATGTAGGTTTCAAAGGGAATAACGCGCGAACACTGGTTCACCGACGCGATTCTTTCCAGCAAGCGCTCGGCTTCGGGGGTGTCGGCCGTACCGATAACATTAAAACAGGCATTGTACTTATCGGCAAGTGCCTGTGCTTTTAGCACAGGATCCATTGATCCTTTATAAGTAGAGTAAGTGCCGTCGCTGATAAGAAAAACAACGGTGCCGCCGGACATCTCTTGCAGGACAGGTTCAATTTTATCAAGTCCTTGCTGCAGCAATGTGGGCCCGCTTGCTTCTGATGGCAGCTGGCTAATTGCATCGCCGAACTTTTGCCGATCATAGGCTTGCACTGGGTAAACTTCCTTGAATTTCGGGGCGTATTCATACAGGCCAAATTTATATCCGAGATCGGGGAAATAAGAATTTCGCGTTTGCAGAAATTCTTTTAGAATCCTAATCTTCGACATATTTGTATTTTGAAACATCTCGCCCATTGAACTTGAGCCATCAAACATAAAGATGGCATTATCAGCCGTTTTGACAAGATTTTCTTCAGAGACGATGTCTTGTTTAAAATCTTCAACCGTTAAAACTTCGGCAGCCATCAACTGAGTTGTGAACAAACTGATCATCAATGCGCTGCCAATCAATGTCAATGCGAATCTAAATTTCATAGTGTTCCTCCTTTCGAAGTTAAAAAATTACTGGTTACCATAGGCAATATCGAGGACAATTGGTCTCATTAGATAAATGCCAATCTGAACGATGTTTGATCAGCATCCAAATCGAAGCAATTATTGTAAAGATGCGAAAGATAATCATGAATATTATTTCATCGGTCATAGCAATCACTCCTTATATGAGCGGAAATGCCATCTAAATTCATTGGATTGATATTCGTTATTCCGTCCGTTACAACTTCAGATCTCATGAATTCAATTTCTCCCAGCCCATGATACAATCCGCTTTTCTTATATGGCATCAGAATCAATGTGCTAAGAAAGATGAGGTGCATACAGTTCGTATGCATGTTCGGAATGTAGAAGTTCCTATAAGCAGTGAAGAATCAAATCATGTGCCAATTAATGAAAACAAAGATGAGTTTTTTAATTTTTATTGGATTACGATATTAACTTCCTGTAATTATTTGTTTATTTATTATATTCGAATAAGTATGTTTTCTGATAATACTGGATGTGAGAAATGCATTGAAGGAGGGGTTTGGTGAAATGACCCAATTTAGATTTCGAA
>JASFTL010000081.1:0-10478 GCA_050053555.1 Desulfobacterales bacterium | reverse complement strand
TTCTTGTTCGATCTATACTGGGTTTTCTTGTATGTCTCGAAAGCGTTATCTCGTCACTTCTCTGATTGTTGCATCGTGTTGAAATGGTTTATGGTTATGTCACTGGATTTTAAGCTTCAACAAATAACGTAATAAATAAAATTATTTAATTCATATATTGAATCGAAATTTATACGATTTTTTAGTGGATATATAACAACATTAAGAAATGCAAGAAAAAAATGCAATTAAATATTCTGCTTTATCTGGAGCAGCACGATTTTAAAAGGGGATCAATAAATGCCGATGATCAGTTATTGGCGAAGGGTATAGGTGGCCAAAAAACTATCCTTCAAGTAAGTATTTTTTGGATTTGAAAAGAAGGTTTTCAATAATTGCAAACTTTTTTTACGCAATATGTTGGGTATAATCGAAATTTGATTTTGCTTGTACAAAGGCGGCAATTTGCTGAGATCACACTGGGTACCGCCGCCCATGGCATCTTCATAGGCAAAAACAATCTTCCCAATGTTGCTGATCAAGAGGGCACCAAAACACATCAGGCAGGGTTCCAGCGTGCTAAACAAAGCCACCTTTCCAAGATTAATGTCTGTTTCAAGATTGTTCAGCTTCTTTAGGGCAACCATCTCTGCATGGTCAATTTCGTTTGTGCGATCCCCGGTGGTGCTTTCTCGGGCTCCAGTGGCAATGATTTCATCCTCATAGACCATCACGCATCCCACCGGAAACTCACCGGCAGCAAGTGCTGTCTCTGCCTGCTGCAACGCTTTTGTCATGTAGTGCTCGTAATCCATCACAGCTCCAGTAAAGCGGTATCAGAAAGAATTTGGATTAAGGACAACATGTTTTCGAAAATTAACTCGAATACTAAAGTCGACAGATATCATCATCACACTCACAACGATCATCGACTTCATAGCAATAGAGGATTCTGGACTCCATCTCGGCCTGCTCATTTGAAATCGTCAGAAACGGCTCGCTGGCTGCAATTTTTTCCAGAGCCGGTTTTGCCGGGATTGAATCCAGGCCCTGGGCAATGATTTCACCGGATGCGCCTTTCATTATCTCGGCATCTTCCCCATTGGTGATGACAGCAACCGGCACCTGACGCGGTGCGATGAGCCGTGATACGGCCAGCGCTGCACGTCGGCGGGTTACCAAAGAACCGGGGCCATACGTTATCACCATGCAGACCTTACCTGCCAAAGTGATGACAAAATCAATTTGCAAGATTGCTTTTTTGGCGTCGGCCTTGACCAGAAGTTCTTTTCGGGATTCAATATCGCCTTTCAGATATCCCTTCTGATTGACGAGCAAACGACCGACTTTTTGTCTGTAGCGCTCATCGTGTGTGTCTTTTAGAGTTTCGCCGGTCATAAAATCGACCAGCTCACCGAGTATGAGGTGATGTCCGTTCATGCAGAAAGATTCTCATCTATTATCATGCAAAGTATAAAAATGGCGATAGAACCAGATATTTCTTTACAATGACGCGTGTGACCCATAATATACGCTTCTTTTCGATTTTCCAAACAATTTATGGTACGGATGCGTATGGGATTTGAGATTCATAAATATTCAGAGTCTGTTTGCACTGATGTCGCCGATCGGCTAAAGAAAATCTATGACACAATGGATCAAGCATACATGGCCGCTGCAGATCATTACGGGTTTGCTTGTGCCGGGTGTCGGGACAATTGCTGCCAAACTCAGTTTTACCACCACACGGTCATTGAGTACACCTATATGATAAAGGGGCTGAAAACGCTGTCGGCCGTTGACCAAAACGAAGTAAAATCACGAGCGAGGATCGTTGTGGACAAAGTCGCCAGTGCTGATCATAACGACCAGGCCCTGCGGTTGATGTGTCCGCTTAATTTCGATGAACGGTGTATTCTATACCCATACCGCCCGATGATTTGCCGTCTGCATGGTATTCCCCATGAATTGCAAAAACCCGGGCAAAGCCCGGTTTATGGCCCGGGCTGTGAAACCTTTGACCAACAATGTGGCTCCAAAGGCTATTTCAAGTTTGATCGCACGCCGTTTTATCGCGAGGTGGCGATGCTTGAGCAGCACGTCAGGCAGACACTGGGATTTAGCGGAAAATTGAGGATGACCGTAGCGGAAATGATCCTTGATTTCCATTCCTGAATGGCCCTTTTTCCGATAAGCTGTGTTCTCCGCGGGCTCACATCGTCGACGGACTACCAGTACGCCTCCTCGTAAGCCCTTGTGCGGTTTGTTGAACACATTAATATAAAAAATCAAGACGTGAAATCCCGCCATCAGGCGGGGTTTATCGAAAAAATTTCTCATTTATGAATTGGAAATCAAAATTTTTAAATCAGACGCCTATTAGATTTATCTTAAACTTATAATATTCGGTATGAAATATATAGATTCTAATAAATTAAAAGATTTACCCGGTAGACAGATTGGTGAAAAGGACACCTTCTCATTTCGGTGCTATCCGGGCATCGGCTGCTATAATCGGTGCTGCCGAAATTTAAACCTGTTTTTATACCCGTACGATGTGCTGCGGTTGAGGAGCGCTCTAAATATCTCATCGGATGAATTTCTCGATCATTATGTAGATGTCGTTTTGCGATCGGGAAATTTTTTTCCGGATGTCCTTTTGCGGATGTCTGAGAACAAGGAAAAGACCTGCACATTCTTGGTGGATGCGGGCTGCAGCGTTTATGCCGATCGCCCGGATACCTGCCGCACGTTTCCCATCGAACAGGGTATTCTGTATGATGCGGCCGAGCAAAAAAATACGGCCGTGCATTTTCTCAGACCGCCGGATTTTTGTCTGGGACAACACGAAGAACAGCAGTGGACCGTGGCAACCTGGTCCCGAGACCAGGAGGCCGAGCGTTATCACAAAATGACCATTCGCTGGGCGGAATTAAAGCGGCTGTTTCAGACCGATCCCTGGGGTGCCGAAGGCCCGCAAGGCCCCCGGGCCAAAATGGCCTTTATGGCGGCTTACAATATCGACCGCTTTCATGAATTTGTATTTAACAGCAGTTTTTTAAAACGCTATAAAGTGAAACAGGCAATTCTCAAAAAGCTAAAAGCAGATGATGCGGAATTGCTTAAATTCGGCTTTGATTGGGTGAAATTTTTCCTGTGGAATATGAAAACCAAAAAAGTAAAGCCGCGCTAAACGCCGGTAAAAAAAGGAAAATCGGCGAGACGGTGAATCGAATTATTGGTTTAATTTAGCCTTTAGTGCCTCAATGCCGTATTGACCATTCAGGGCGCCCATTGGTATCCGATTCAACGCATCGTTAAGGGCATCAAGACCGAGATTGCCAATTCCTCCGGCAGCAATGATATGCCCCTCCATCTGAAAGGCCAGATCATTCATGGAACCCAACACGCTGCGATTGTTTGTTTTGGCAAAATGGATCGTTTGATATTCATTCAGCGCTTTTTCGATCTGAATTTGTGAAAACCCCTCAATCCTCAGGCGCCGGAACAAACTCTGGCGGAAAATCTCATCGAGATGATCGAAATCGGCTCTTTTTAAACCAAAAACAAATATTGAATAAAGTGTATCGTTATTTGTGAACAATACGCCCTTTCTTCTTTCAACCCGCAACAGATTTGCGTGCCATTCGCCGATATATCCGAACTCAGGCATAACCTCGGAGGGCTTGATCCGTAATTCTTTGAATAGCTTTTGAGTGCATCCTATGAGTTGCATCTATATCATCCAAACTTAAAATCGGATTTCAACAAATTTCTTCCAAAGACATGAACTGTCCGTTTCCTGGAAAAAATTTAAATTTTAACAAAAAATACGTTTTTCAACATACCCTTGGAAATAAATACATTTTTCTACAATAAAATATGTTTTTTCGCTAATCCTATCAACGTACCAGGGAAACTTGAGGTGCCTTTCCGGCTCATGCCGGAAAACGACAAATCGGTTTTTAAGCAGCGAACCGGGGAATAGATTTTCGGTTTCCTCGACGCTGTCACTCACCGATTCTCATAGAATTCCCGCGGGAATTTTTTCTGTTTTTTCACCGCCAAGAACATAGCCGCCGTCCAGCCGGAGGACCGCACCGGTCATAAATTCCGCATCCTTTATGATATACAGCACAGCTTTAACCGCATCTTCTATCTTGCCGGTTCGGTTCAGCAGCGTATGATCGAGCAGAGCCTTTTTTTGTCGGTTGCTCAGCAAACTCCAGCCCCTGGTGTCTTCAGCATGACGGGTTTGAAACAGACCCAGCATGATTTCATTGACGCGCACCTCCGGCGCTGCGATGCGCGCCCAGGTTTCGGTTAACAGCGAAATGCCTCTTTGGGCGGCTGCGTATCCATCATTAAAAATCAGGCTGGCCGGTCCGGATCGGCCGACGATTCCGGCAATCGAAGAAAAATTGATCACCACGCCGTTGCCGGCTGCCTTCAGATGGGGCAGGGCCGCGTCAAAGACCCAGTGTTTGGCGCGCAGGGTGGTCTCCATTTCCAGATCCCATTGCGGCTGATCATAGGGACCGTGAACAACCGGCCAGCCACCGCGTTCGATGTTGTTTATCAGGATGTCCAACCGGCCGAAACGATCGATGACTTTTTTGATCATGCCGGGGATTGCCTTGGTCTCAAGCAGGTTGGTCTTTAAAATAAGGTGTTCCTGACCGGTATCCGTTAAATCCGTTTTTAATGCTGCTAGTTCTTCCGCCCAGTCAAAATAATTAACCGCAACCTTTACCCCCGCATCTGCAAGGGATAGCGCTATGCCCTTTCCCATTCCCTTGATCGCTCCCAGCACCAGGGCCACCTTGTCGTCTAAGTTCATATCATTTACCCTGTTTATTTCTTATTTTTAAAATTCAGTGCTAACCTCAAACAGTGTTCAGGTGTCAGTCTTTGGCCCGAAGGGCCTACAGTTGACCTTGAAGCCTAAAGGCTGTATGCCACCCCAGAGAGATTTCAGATCTCAGCATAACACGGAATATCCTGACACCTGAAACCTGACACCTGAACACTGTTATGCGTTGAACAGCACCTGCTTCACCCACTCTATTCCGATTTCCAGCAACGCGATATCATCTTTTCTGGCTGCCTCCAGCTTTTGCGGATGCACTTTAACGTTAGCCAGCAGGTGATGATTCTCAATCTGATTTCTGAAATTATCCAGGTCGTAAAGGGCCACGTAAAACAGCCGCCGCGATTTCAGGTCCAGATGGCCTGGATGCAGCCGGTTTTTAAGGCTGATAATGTCCATCAGTTGATCGTTGATATAATTATAAACTTCAACGTCCTGGTCTTTTAGCCATTGCCGGACCGTCTGTTCCTTTGGCTCATTAAAACCCAAGCAATGAGACTCATTCAGCAGCATGAAACGTTCGGTGCTTTTTCCGGTTTCTGGACAGTGGGATATGGCCCGCACCAGCGGATAAATCCGGCACGATGCGGGGCGATCCGGATATGCGCTGCAGCCTTTTTCGGTCACCAGCGGACAGGCCAATCCGCTGGCATCGGTGGGCTTAAGTGTCACAATCGGAAGCCCCGATTCGGGGCCGATGTGCTGCGTCGTATAGTGTTTCAGAAAAGCAGCGGAAGACAGCCCCAGTCCTTTTTTTAGACGCAAGATGTCGTAAGGATACAAAGATTGATTTAAATCCCGGCAGCACGCATTAAAACACTTCGCTGCAGGAGAACATTCAAACCTGAAACGCTCATCCAGGGCAATCGGGATAAGGCTGTGGTTCAATTTTATATAATCCTCCATCCTGTCAACACGATGACGACATTTGTTATTCATTATCCCGATTTTTAAATTCTTCAGGTCACCCTCCAGCTGCTAGCTGCAAGCAGCCGGCGGCTGGTCAAAACGAATCATTCGGCTTTCAGAAAAAGCCAGTAACCAGAAGCCAGAAACACTGACACCTAACCTCAGAACCTTTTAACAACGCAGAACCTTGAACCTGCGAAACCTGTATCAGGTTTCTTGGATGTGTCAAATAAATTCTTAATTCAGGAATTTTAGGCGCGAAGTTTCGACGCTGTATACCATATAGGGTGTTCGTTTTGATATCCGAATGTCGCGTTTTGAAGATGAAAAACATCATCTGTTAACGGCCTGAAATTTTGACGTCGGCATGCTCAAAAATCCTTGACAAGCAAAATGTTGAATGATATGTATTCTTCTTTGGCGATTATATATCTTGTTGATTTTATAGGAAATATTTGCCAAGCTCAATTGAACAGGCACCTTGTTCTCATCTGAATTTCAACCGGCGGGTTCCGGTTAGACAGATAATAACCCAAGAAATATAAATCCAGCAATGTGAAGGGAGGTGCAAACACTTACATTTCCTGAAAGCTTTCGAAAGCTTTAAAAGCTTTAGATGAACCGCAAAAATTTATCAAATTAATTTAGGAGGTATCATAAATGCCAAGTTTTGTAATAGATGAAAAATGCGATGGTTGCAAAGGGGGGGACAAAACTGCCTGTATGTACATTTGTCCCAATGACCTGATGGTCCTCGAGCCCAACGTGATGAAGGCATACAACCAGGAGCCCGATCAGTGCTGGGAATGCTTCTCATGCGTCAAGATCTGCCCCACCCAGGCAATCGAAGTCAGGGGATACGCCGACTTTGTTCCCCTGGGAAGCAGTGTGATGCCGATGCTGGGAACCGAGGATGTCATGTGGACCTGCAAGTTCCGAAACGGAACCATCAAACGCTTTAAGTTCCCCATCCGGACCACCCCCGAAGGACAGGCCAATGCGTATCCGGATCTGAAAGGCAAAGACCTGGAAAGCGGCTTGCTTTCAACCGAAGAAGCCGAAGGCTATACACTTCCGAAGCCCCAGGCAACCGTATAATACGCAGGGTTTGTTTATTTAAAGTCAATGATCAAATAGAAAGAGAATTCAAGGAGGATACAATATGGCATTACCGAATAAACCACTCGGGGAACTCAAAGCTGTAAGGGACCCGGAAGTCGAGGAGCGAGAAGTTGACATCCTGATCGTCGGCGGCGGTATGGCCGCCAGCGGCGCTGCTTTTGAGGTCAAAAAATGGATGTCTGATGACCAGAGTGTTCTGATGGTAGACAAGGCCGCCCTGGAAAGAAGCGGTGCGGTTGCGCAGGGCCTTTCGGCGATCAACACCTATATCGGCGAAAACACCCCGGATGATTATGTGCGCATGGTCCGCAATGACCTGATGGGTATTGTCCGCGAAGACCTGATCTTTGATCTGGGCTGCCACGTGGACGATTCCGTGTACCTGTTTGAAGAATGGGGTCTGCCGATCTGGAAGAAAACCGAAGACGGCAAAAACCTGGATGGTAAAAAAGGCCAGAAATTGGGCACCCTCAAAGAGGGCGCCATGCCGGTGCGCACAGGCAAATGGCAGATCATGATCAACGGCGAATCCTACAAACGCATTGTGGCCGAAGCGGCGAAGCTGGCCATTGGCGAAGAAAACGTTCTGGAAAGGGTTTTTATCGTCGAACTGCTGCTGGATGCCAACAAAGAAAACCATATCGCCGGTGCGGTCGGCTTCTCTGTGCGTGAAAACAAAGTCTTCATCATCAAATGCAAGTCCATGCTGGTTGCCTGCGGCGGAGCCGTCAATATTTATCAGCCCCGTTCAGTGGGTGAGGGCAAAGGCCGTGCCTGGTATCCGGTGTGGAACTCCGGTTCAACCTATACCTTGTGCATGAAGATCGGAGCCGAGCTGTCCATGATGGAAAACCGCTTCACCCCGGCGCGTTTTAAAGACGGTTATGGCCCGGTGGGTGCATGGTTCCTGCTGTTTAAGGCCAAAACACTTAACGGTCTGGGCGAAGCGTTTGCCGGCAGTGATGCCGCCAAAGCCGAGCTGGAAAAATATGCCCCTTATGGAACCGCTGCCATTACACCGACCTGTCTGCGAAACCACCTGATGCTCTTTGAGATGAAAGAAGGCCGCGGACCCATTCTTATGGATACCGTATCCGCGCTGGCCGAACTTGGAAAAACCATGGACAAAAAAGAGCTCAAACATCTTGAATCCGAAGCCTGGGAAGACTTCCTGGATATGACCTGCGGGCAGGCCAATTTATGGTGCGCCACCAATACCGAGCCTGAAAAGAAAAATTCCGAGGTGATGCCCACCGAACCCTATCTGCTCGGATCACATTCCGGTTGCTGCGGTCTGTGGACCTCCGGTCCGGATTATGACTGGGTACCGGATGCATACAAGATCAAGGCGGATAACGGTAAGGTTTACAACCGCATGACCACGGTCAACGGCCTGTTTACCGCCGGTGACGGTGTGGGCGGCTCCGGTCACAAATTTTCATCCGGATCACATGCCGAGGGGCGGATTGCGGCCAAAGAAATGGTCCGCTATGCCAAGGACCATGCCGACTTCTCACCGGCCATCGGCCAGTCGGCCGACGAACTGGTCGACATTGTCTACAAACCGGTGCGCACCTATCTGGAACACTGCGCATACACCACGGCCGATGACATCAATCCCAACTACATCAAGCCCAATGGTATGATGTATCGGATGATGAAGGCAACCCATGAATACGGTGCCGGAACCGCCACTTTCTACCAGACGACCTCCAAGAACCTCGAGATCGTCATGGATCTGCTGGCCACCATGCGGGAAGACTGTGAAAAACTGGCGGCCGGTGATGTGCACGAATTGATGCGCGCCTGGGAGATTCAGCACCGCATCTGGACGGTTGAATCACACCTGCGCCACATCCAGTTCCGTAAAGAGACACGTTATCCGGGCTTCTACTATCAATCCGATTATCCGGGCCAGGATGACGAGAACTGGTTCTGCTTTGTCAACTCCAAGTATGATCCCAAAGAGCAGAAATGGGATATCTTTAAGAAAGATTATATCAAGATTATCCCGGATGCCTAATGGATCAACCGAGCAGCAGACCAGTCGACATTGATTAACTAACAGATACCTCCAGGTGTCATCCGGCACCTGGAGGTTTTTTTCGTACGGAGGGAAGTATGACTGATGAAAAAGCAGCTCCTGCAAGCGGAAGCATTTTAGTCGTTGGCGGCGGGATTAGCGGTCTGACCACGGCGATTGAAGCTGCCGAAGTCGGGTATGAGGTTTTCCTGGTCGAAAAAAATCCGTATCTGGGCGGAAGGGTCGCACAGCTCAATCAATATTTTCCCAAGTTGTGCCCTCCGACTTGCGGTCTGGAAATCAACTTCAGACGGATAAAAGACAACCCCAGGATCAAAATCCTGACGTTGTCAGAGGTGGAATCGGTTGCCGGAGGTCCGGGCAACTATGATGTGGCGATTAAGGTCAATCCCAGATTTGTCAATGAAAATTGTACCTGTTGCGGAGATTGCGCCGAGGCCTGTCAGACTGAAATTGCCAGCGAATATGATTTCGGAATGCAAAACGTCAAAGGGGCGTACCTGCCGTTTGAAATGGCGTTTCCGGCCCGCTACGTGATTGCTCCCGAGATCATCGGCACACCGGATGCCACCCGGGCCAAAGAAGCCTGCAAATACGATGCGGTTGATCTTGATATGGAAACCAAAACCTTGAATTTGAATGTGGGCGCTGTCGTGTGGTCTACTGGCTGGCAGCCTTATGATGCCGCCAAGATCGATTATCTGGGCTTCGGCGAATATCCCAACATTATCACCAACATGATGATGGAGCGCTTGGCATCTCCCAATGGACCAACCCGGGGCAAAATTTTACGCCCCTCGGATAATAAAGAGCCGCAAAGTGTGGCCTTTGTCCAGTGCGCGGGTTCCCGCGATGAAAATCACCTGCCGTATTGCTCTTATATATGCTGCATGGCCTCTTTAAAACAGGCCACCTATGTTCGCGAGCGCTATCCCGACGCCAGGATTTATGTCTTCTATATCGACCTCCGAACGCCGGGTTACCGCTATGAACGGTTCTATCAGACGATCAAAGAAGATGAAAACATCTTTCTGATCAAAGGCAAAGTGGCCGAAGTCAGTGAGGATTCGAGCACGAATAATGTCACCGTGGTTGCTGAAAATGCCGTGACGGGTGAAAAAATCCATCAGGAAGTGGAGATGGTGGTTCTGGCAACCGGAATGCAACCGACGGCGGCGACCGACAAACTTCCGGCGGATTTGCAGTACAACGATGACGGATTTATCGTCAACGACTTTGAAAAAGGCGGAATGTTCGCTGCCGGATGTGCCAATAAACCGGCGGATGTGGTCTCATCCAATCAAAATGCTACCGGAATGGCCCTTAAGGCGATTCAAACCTTGGTGAGCAGGTAGGAGGATAGGAATGGATAAAAAATATGGTGTATATATCTGCGAAGGTTGTGGGATCGGAGAAGCCATCGATATCGAAAAGCTGAGCGATGTCGCTAAAGAAGAAGGGCTTGCGGTCAAAACCTGCCCGATTCTTTGCGGTAAAGAGGGCGTTGAACTCCTCAAAAAAGATACTGCCGATGAGGGCGTTAATACGCTGGTT
>JASFTL010000080.1:0-10569 GCA_050053555.1 Desulfobacterales bacterium | reverse complement strand
CTTTTTAATGAATAATGCTTATTTTGTACCATATTATTTTGGAAACCCATTGGATGATAGGAGTTAAAAACGATGAAAACGATATTCACTATTTTCGCAATTCTCTCGATAGGCATCGTCCTATTTGGATTTCAAAAATCAAACGACAAAACCGTTAACAAACAGGAAAAGAGTCCCATCATGAAAACAGAACTCAAGAATCTCAAAACAGCCACCTTTGCCGGCGGTTGTTTCTGGTGTGTGGAATCGGATTTTGAAAAAGTCGATGGGGTGGTCGAAGCGATATCCGGCTATGCCGGCGGCCATCAGAAGGATCCGACCTATAAAGACGTATCTGCCGGCGGAACCGGCCATGCCGAGGCGGTTGAAGTACGGTATGATCCGGAAAAGATTACCTATAGAGAGCTGCTTGATGTTTTCTGGCGTCACGTGGATCCCACCGATGCCGGCGGGCAATTCGTTGACCGTGGATCCCAGTATCGAACCGCGATTTTTTACCATGACGAAGAGCAAAAGCGCATCGCAGAAGAATCCAAATCGGAGCTGGATAAATCCGGCCGTTTTTCCAAACCGATCGTAACCGAAATCGTACCGCTTTCTAAATTCTACACGGCCGAAGATTACCATCAGGACTACTACAAAAAGAACGCTTTGCGCTACAAATTTTACCGCTTTGGTTCCGGCCGCGATCAGTTTATTAACAAAACCTGGGGCGCTGAAGCCAAACAGACATCCAAGGCGCTGAATCCCGGGGACACGCCTAAATACTCAAAACCGGCCGATGATGTGCTCAAAAAGAAATTGACGCACATGCAGTACAGGGTGACCCAGCAAGACGGTACCGAGCCGGCTTTCAGAAATGAATATCATGACAACAAAAAAGCGGGTATTTACGTGGACATCGTTTCCGGGGAGCCGCTTTTTGCCTCTACGGACAAATTTGATTCCGGAACCGGCTGGCCCAGTTTTACCCGACCGCTGGTACCGGAAAATATCGTGGAACGCGAAGACCGTAAATTTTTTATGGTACGCACGGAGGTCCGAAGCAAGCACGGAGATTCTCATCTGGGTCACGTTTTTCCGGATGGGCCGGCACCAACGGGTTTGAGGTACTGCATCAATTCGGCGGCCCTGAAATTTATTCCCAAGGAAGATTTGGAAACGGAAGGGTATTCTGAATACTTGCGACTGTTTGAGTCCACTCAAACAGCGAATTAATCGACATCCAACTGAATAAAGGGAATCCGCTAAAGCAGATTCCCTTTTTGTACGCTAAGCGCAAGCCTCAAGGTGATTTACGTTTCAGGGCTGGCGTCCACCGTCTTTGAAAGCGTCGTCAAGCTCCACCTGGAATCCGTTGACCAGCGCATTGGTCTGGTTGGCCATACCCACCACCGCCATCAACTCAGCCAGCATCTCTTCGGTCATGCCTTTTTTCCGGGCTGCCGCTGTATGACTGTTGATGCAATAGGTGCAGCCGTTGGTGACACTGACGGCCACGTAAAGCATCTCTTTGACCAGCGGGTCCAGCGCTCCGGGCGCCATCACCCCTTTGACGCCCTCCCATGTGCGCCGTAACAGGTCCGGTTGCACTGCCAGGGCTTTCCAGAAGTTATTTACCCAGTCGATTTGGCGGGTGGCCATGATATCATCATAAACCGCACGCACTTCCGGACCGGCTTCTTCGTATTCGATTAACGTAACGGTCGCCATCTTTTGACTCCTTTCATCTGCAGACTTTATAGAAAGCTTTTGTGTAAGGCACTCATCCTCTGACACGACATTAATTTTCACGGCTCAGAGATTTTGCCTTTGTCTATATAGTGGATCTAGCTTTTCCGACAAACCATCTCTGATGGCCGCCTGAGGCCCAAAGATGGCTTCGCTATCTATGGGCCTCATGTATTTATCAGATTACGTATTTCATTAATCAGCTGTTTGATGTCTTTCAAGCTGGTATCGGGATGATTAAAAACCAGGCGTAAATATCTTTGACCGCCAAACAAAGTGGTGGACAGGTAGAATGCACCCTGGGTGATTAATTTGTTTCTGATGTCCAGCTGGAGCTGATCGCTGTCCTTGCATCGGAAACACAAAATGTTGCTTTGCGGCTCTACCGCACACTCAAATTCCGGCTGGGACTCAATATAGTTATAGGCCTGTTTCGCCAGTTCAAATTGGTCGTCAACATGCTTTTCCAAACCCTGCTCGCCGAGGGCCGCCAGGACGAAAAACCATTTCAGCCCCAGGCCGGCTTTGGTGCACTCAACGGTCCGTTGAATGAAATCAAAACCGGGCTGTTCTTTTTCATGAAACAGATAACTGGCCTCCTGCTGGAAGGCTTGATCGATGGTACGAAAATCTTTGACCAGTAGGGCCGTACATAAACAGGGTGTACGCATTAACTTATGGGCATCCCATATCAATGAATCCGCCAGTTCAACACCATCCAGCAGCTTTTTATGCTTTTGCGACAGAAGCGCACCGGCGCCCTGGGCCCCGTCGATATGAAACCACAGATCATGCGCCATGCAAAATTCACCGATCTCACGGATGGGATCATAAAGCCCGGCTGCTGTACTGCACCCATTGGCAACCACCGCAAAAACACCTTTGCCCTCAGCGGTTAAGCGCGCATAGACCTCAGGCAGTTTTTCGGGAATGACCACACCTTTTTCATCCACCGCCATGGGATAAACCGAATTCCGGCCAAGACCCATGATACCGGCTGCCCGGGCAATTGAGTAATGGCTTTCGGCTGGTGCCAGCAGCACCAGATTCCGAGGGTTGCCTTCCTGCCAGGCTTGCGGTGCTATTTTGCTGCGTGCCGCCACCAGGGCGGTCAAATTGGCCAGCGAGCCGCCGTGGGTTAATACTCCGCCGCCAAAAATCCGATCTGGATCGTCCGGCATTCTGAGCGGTTGCGGATGCCAGCCGGCTTTTTCCAGCAACCAGTTGATCAGGTACCATTCGATGCTGGCAGCTCCCGGGCCCATTTCATAAATGGCCATGGGGTTGTTGGTAAAGCCATCGATCAGCGAAGCTAAGGCGCCGGCATAATGGGAAGTTCCCACCTGGTGGGCCAAATAGGCCGGATGAAGCAGGCGCGTGGTAGCGTCCAAATATTTGGCCAAAAATTGCGCCAGATGCTCGCCGGTTAAGCGGCCGTCTCCGATATGAGCGCTTAAATTCAGATCAGATATCAATGTCTCCAGAGGGACTTGATTGATGACCGGCTTTTGCTTGGTAATGGACTCCTGGTAATAATTTTCCAGAGCGGTGATGACAATTTCAGCATCCGATAAAAAAGACATTTTGATAGATTCTCCTTTTTAGACTTCGCACGGCCATAAAGCGCTTAAGGATAGGCGCTCACTGCGTTTTTTTGGCTACTTTTTTCTTATAAAACCGGCTGGCTTTGGCACGGTTGCCGCAAGCGCTCATGTCGCACCAGCGACGGCTGCGGTTACGGCTGATGTCCAGAAATAGCCATCCACAGATCGGGTCCGCACATTTTTTTATCCGTTTGAATTCTTCTGAGATCAACAGGTCGGCAGCAGAGCGGATAACCGGGTTCAGTATCCAGTCTAATTTTGCTTTATTTCCAGCCAGATCCCATTGAAAGCCGTCTTCTGTTTTGACAATTTGGGATTGCATCATGGTTCTGGAAAGGTAATCATTAAAAAACGCCAAATCTTCTTGGGGGTGGGGCTTGCCTTCCAGGGCAATTGTAAAGATGCGATAGATGACTTCCCGAAGTTCGATGGCGCGCCTGTGCGCACTTCCCGCTTCAGGGGAATGCTCAGCAGCCTTTTGAGATAATGCTTCAGCCTCATCATTGGTAATCGTACCCACGTGCCGGCTCCAGGCGACCAGATCATGATAGGTATTCAAGTATTCTCCCCGGTCTGCGCAACCATAACAGTGTACCGTATTCACAAAATCAAGGCATAATCCCCCCCCGATTAATTTAATACTGCCCGCATCCCTTTTTTTGCTCACGTGATTTCTCCGGGAAAAAAAATTATAACCAGTAAAAAATGTTTGACAGGTTAAATTTATTGGGTTATTTGTATAACCATCTAAAAATTAATAGGTGGTTAATCATTTGTCAAGTCGTTTAATTGTGAACAATTAGAAGGTAATTATCATTCACTCTATTATTCTATCAATGGGAGGTAATCAAATGGTAAATAATAATATTTACAAAAAAACGAAAGGTCGCTGTTTGTGTGAAAAGGTACAATTTGAAATTCATGGAGAGCTAAGAAATGTAGTAAATTGTCATTGTTCCAAATGCAGAAAGTTTCACGGCAATTATGGCGCATACACCAGCGTCCAAGTCGAAAATTTAAAAATTACTGAGCAGAAAGGCTTGAAGTGGTATAAATCCCCTAAAGATGAAACACCCAATGTGAACCGGGGCTTTTGTTCAGAATGTGGATCATCTCTTTTCTGGCACCCAAAAGACCAGCCCAACATTGCCATCTCTGCCGGTTCACTAGATGCACCGACAAACTTAAAAACAATGGGTCATGTCTGGTGCAGCCAGATTGCAGATTATTATAAAATTGAGGATGATCTTCCTCAATTTGATGAGAGATGGGGTGCCTAAAATAAAGAAGGTTGTTCATATCCTCAATATATAACGGGCTCCAAAAGGAGGTCAAAGATGCACCGTTCACAATTATTCGAAGCATTATATGAAAGCTTAGAAAAACAGGGGTTCCGGGGCAAAATCATTTCCATGGCTCACCTTAAGGAACTTCAAAATGAAATCGAGACGCTACGCAAAAAAGGCCTGCTGGATAAAGAACTGTATGATGCCTATCTGGCGTCTTTTGATTTTGAATGTCAGCACACCTTTTCTGAAGCCCAATCAGTGATTATCGTATCCGTACCGCAGCCCCAGGTGCGGACAATATTTGCGTTGGCGGATATATCTTACCCTGTTATTATTCCGCCGACCTATAGTTTTTCGGCAGATAATCAGGTGGCGGATTTTTTGGAGGCGCAACTCGGACCGCAAGGCTACCGTCTGCGAAAAGTCAGACTGCCCGATAAGCTGCTGGCCGTGCGCAGCGGCCTGGCAAAGTACGGCAAAAATAACATCACCTATGTAAGAGGATCGGGCAGTTTTCACCGGCCAGTGGTGTTTATTTCCGATGTGCCCTGTGAAACAGACAATTGGGAAGAACCCACGGTACTGGAGCAATGTGAAAACTGCAGCGCCTGTATGAAAGCCTGTCCCACCGATGCCATCGGATCCGACCGCTTTCTGCTGCATGCCGAACGCTGCCTGGCCTTTCACAATGAGCGCAGCAACGATTTTCCCCAATGGCTGTCACCTGCTTGGCACAACAGCCTGGTGGGCTGTATGATCTGTCAGAAAGTCTGCCCGGCCAATAAAGATGTTCGCAAATGGACCGAATCCGCTGCGACTTTCAATCCAGAAGAAACCGCCCTCATTTTAGACGGTGCTTCCGATGACCAACTGCCTCGCGGAACTCTGGAAAAACTAAAAAAACTGGATATGATGGAATATTATGATGTGCTGGGAAGAAATTTGAAGGTTTTGATTAAGCAGCAACATATTAAAAAAGTTTAACAAAATATGCGTTCCTTGCGGCAGCAGCCATCCGGACCTTTAAAATTGACAGGGCACATGTAGTTTGATACTTTTTAATATAAAATAACGCGCTTCATTTACCCGCCTTCAGCGAAGGGAGGCAGAATGCATACAAAACATTTACAATGGATAGCGTTGCTCTGCTGCTTTTTAATTGGTCTGAGTGCCTGTTCACGTAAGTGGGCCGTTGTCGGTGCCGCTGCTGCGGCCGTGGGTGCCGGCGCTTACTTTTACGTTAAAGGCGATCTTAAACGAAGCTATGAAGCGTCCATGGATAAGACCTGGGACGCCACGATCAAGACCGTTGAAGAGCTTAAACTTACCGTTGAATCCCAAAAACATGACGCACTCAGCGGGGTGATAAAGGGAAAAATGGCGGATGAAAAGAGCTTTGAAATTAACCTGAAAAGGGTCGGTGAAAATTTGACCGAGGTGGGTGTTCGCATCGGCACGTTTGGCGATCGCGAAAAATCTGAAGCCATCCACAACACGATTCACTCAAAGCTTTAAGCACTCAGGTCCAACTTTCATCAGAAGGATACGGTTAACATACAAATAAAGAAAGCGGCGCCATGGGTGCCGCTTTTTCAGTTTTATCCGTTATCAGTAACCAAATTTTCGCAAGGCCCGCGTATCCTTACGCCAGTTTTTCTGCACCCTCACAAAAAGCTTTAAGAATACCTTTGTTTCCAGCATGTGTTCGATTTTTTTGCGCGATTCGGTACCGATGCGTTTGAGCTTGCTGCCTTCTTTGCCGATGACAATACCTTTCTGCGATGCCCTTTCAATGTGAATGGTGGCCTCAATTTTAACCAGCTTGCCGTTTTTTTCTTCTTTAAATGAATCCACGGTTACGGCCGTGGCATAGGGTATCTCTTCACCGGTGAGCCGGAAGACGCTTTCGCGAATCATCTCAGCAGCAATAAAGCGTTCTGTTAAATCGGTTACGGCATGCTCCGGAAAATAAGGCGGGCCCTGAGGTAGAAAATTTTCCATGGCCCCGATAAGCTGTTCGATCTGGGTGCCTTCCGTTGCTGAAATGGGTACGATGACATCAAAGTAGTATTCGGTGGACCACTTCTCGATCGTTTTCAGCAGGGTCGATTTTTCAATCAAATCGATTTTATTCAAGGCCAAAATAACCGGGCTGTCATGCTTTTGAAGCCGTTGCACCAGAAAATACTCGGACGTTGGATCCGGATTGGCCACATCCAGTACAAATAGAATCATATCCGCATCAGCGATGGCTGATATGGCCGTATCCACAATGCGCAGATTCAGCGTGTCTTTGGCCTCAAATATTCCTGGTGTATCGATGAACACAAGCTGAGCACCGGGCCGATGCAAAACACCCAGAATCCGGTTGCGGGTAGTCTGGGGCTTTTTGGAGGTGATCGAAATCTTTTCACCCAACAGACGGTTTAGCAGCGTGGATTTGCCGGCATTGGGCACACCCACGATGGCGACATACCCGGACTTGAAGTTGTCATATTTGTCTGCGGCGCTGGACATGGTGCTTTTAGACCCCAGTGGAATAGGCTTCGCATTCCACGGGGCAAGCAGGATATTCAGGATTTTTTTATTTCAGCGCTTCCCAGGCTCGCCGCGCCATAGTCACGCTGGTGCTTGACGGCGGCGGGAAGAAAGCGCTGACATACAATCCGCCTGCGGCGGAAAACCTATTTTAGAAGCAAACTCAAAAATGCCGTTATCGAGGACGAGGAGGAGCACAAGTACGATTACGAAGTTATGCAATGTTCCTTCTCGTACTCGTCGTCGTCCTCGTTCTCATTATTTACTCACAGTGGTTACGTCAGTTGCCGACTCGTCCTGTTTGCCAGTTAAATAGAATCAGACATTTTTCTTTTTTGAACGAACCTAATCCGATGGAGGCGGAACATCGGGTTTACGTGATCTGTAATTTTTTAAGATGGCTTCTGCTATCCTTATCAAAAAAGATACGGGTTATACAAGATATTGTAAAATTGCGAGCAGTATGATACCGGCCTTTAATGGGCGTTGCGGCTATCTGTGTTGTCTACCAGGGATAAAATCGCATTCCAGAGGGCATCTCTTCCGCGGCGTGTTTTGGCGGAAAAAGGAATAAAATCGTTTTTGGGTCTCTCAATGGCCGCAGCAATGAGACGATGTTGCTGGGCCTGTTTGTTTTTGGACAATTTATCTGTTTTCGTTAAGACCAAAACGCCGGTGATGGCATAATGGTTAAGCCAGCCGAGCAGATTGTGTTCCGCCTGTCCCGGAATACGCCGGATATCCATAATGACCACCACCCCTTTTAACGTCTCCCGTCCGGAAAGATAGGTTTCAATCATAGGGCCCCATTTCATTCTGACAGCCACAGGAACTTTTGCATACCCGTAACCCGGCAGATCAACAAACCTCAGGCGCTGGTTGATATCGAAAAAATTAATCAGCTGGGTACGACCGGGGGTGGAGCTTGTTTTGACCAGGTGCTTTCGGTTGAGCAGCGTGTTAATCAGGCTGGATTTCCCCACGTTTGAACGGCCGGCAAAGGCGATCTCCGGTATCGCCGCAGGGGGATAGTGGGCGGGTTGGGTTGCGCTGGTGATAAATTCGGCAGATGTGATTTTCATATAAAGTGCCTAAAATGACCTAAAGCTGGAAGTGCCTAAAGTTATGGTGTCGCTGCGCTCCGTCATTTCTTATAAAATTGATAGAATTCCAAAACTTTAGGCACGTTAGTTCACTTGCTTTTTAAGTAACGCTCCAGCCGATCCATGCCTTCTTCAATATTTTCCAGCGAATTGGCATAGGAAAATCGCAAATAGCCTTCACCGTTTTCACCAAAATCAATACCGGGAGCAACACCGACATGAGCCTTTTCCAGGATATCGAAGGCTAATTTATAAGAATCGTTTGAGATATGCTTGGCGTTAACAAACACGTAAAAGGCGCCGGTGGGTTCCACGGTAATCCCAAAGCCCAGCTCTTTTAGGCGGCGGATCATAAACAGACGGCGCTTGTTGTAAATTTGCTGCATGCGTGCAACATCATCTGCGGCATTTTTTAAGGCAGCGATACCGGCCTGCTGGACCATGGCGTTGGCAGAAATAAAAAAGTTCTGCTGCAGTTTTTGCATGGGTCGGATAAAATGCCGGGGGGCGATCACGTAGCCGAGTCGCAACCCGGTCATGGCAAATTGCTTTGAAAATCCGTTGAGCACGAAAGCGTGGTCGGAGAATTCAAGAATCGAGTGCGCTTTGCCTTCATAGACCAATCCATGATAGATCTCATCTGAAACAATGTAAGGGCACTGCTCACATTCGGTGAGCTCGGCGATGTGCTGCATGCGGTCGGCTGACAGCAGATTACCGGTCGGATTCGAAGGGGAATTGATAAAAACGGCCTTGGTCCGGGCGGTGATGTTTTCCCTGATGGCCTCAGGCTTGTATTGAAAACCATCTTCTTCATAGACCGGAACCGTAACCAATTTGCCATTCACAAACTTGATGAAATTTGGGTAACAGGCATAATGGGGATCTGAGATGATGACTTCATCCCGGCTTTCAAGCAGGGCTGCGAAGACCAGAAATATAGCCGGGGAGGAGCCGGAAGTGACAATTACCTGATCCGGTTCCACAGCGACTGCGTAATGTTTGAGATAGTATTCGCAGATCGCTTCCCGCAGCTCAAGCAGGCCCAGGCTGTGGGTGTAATGGGTAAACCCATCTTCAAGGGCCTTGCAGGCCGCCTCTTTAACACAGCCGGGCGTGTCAAAGTCCGGCTCGCCGATTTCCAGATGGATAATGCGGGCTCCCTCACGCTCGATCTCCCGGGCCCTTTCCAGCACATCCATCACGATAAAAGAACTCAGGTCCTTGGTGCGACTCGATTCCATCTAAAAATATCCTTTCATTAATTCGCAGCCAAATGGCCTAAATTAAACGCCATTGAACCGCAGAATACCGAACAAGGAATATCGAATGTCGAAGTACAGGCGATCGAAAAACACTTCTTACTTCTTCATTCCTTGTTCGATATTCGATATTCAAACTTGTACTCAGCTATATTTGAGCTAATGAAACCAGATCAATCTCTAAATTACTTTATTCAAAGGATACTCAATAATTCCTTCCGCCCCATGCTTCAGCAGTTCGGGAATCAGATCGCGCACCACGTCGGAGCTGACCACGATTTCCACCGAAAACCAGCTCGTGTGATAAAGCGGTGCTACGGTGGGTGCATTTAGGCTCGGAAGCATTCCGATCACGTCTTCCATTTTATCTTCAGGCACATTCATCTTGATGCCAACCATTTTTTCGCCATGCAGAGCCCCTTGGAGTAAAAGCGCTATTTGCTCTATCTTTTCTCTCTTTTGAGCATCTTCCCAGGCTTCATGGTTGGCAATCAGCTGGGTATTGGTTTGCATCAACTCATGAATCACCCGCAGACCATGGGTCCGGATGGTGGACTCGGTTTCGGTCACTTCTACAATCGCATCTGCAAGTCCGGACACCACCTTGGCTTCAGTCGCACCCCATGAAAATTCAACACCGACATTGATTTTGCGGTCTTTAAAATAGCGCCGGGTAAAATTGGTCATCTCGGTCGCAATTTTTTTGCCGTTGCAATCTTCAATCTTTTTAATCGGCGAATCAAAGGGTACCGCCAACACCCAGCGTGCCGGTCGCGAGCTGACTTTGGAATAAACCAGATCGCTGACCACATGGATATCGGATTCGTTTTCAGCGATCCAGTCTTTGCCGGTCAATCCGGCATCCAGAGTGCCGCTTTCCACGTAATTAGACATCTCCTGGGCACGGCAGATGGCGCACTCGATGGTGTCATCATTGATTTCAGGAAAATAGCTTCTGCCATTTATGTTGATATCCCAGCCCGAACGCCGAAACAGCTCAATCGTAGCATTTTGCAAACTCCCCTTCGGAATTCCCAGTTTC
>JASFTL010000079.1:0-10617 GCA_050053555.1 Desulfobacterales bacterium | reverse complement strand
TTCTCTTCCAATTGAATCGAACCGGTCCGCGGCAAAAAGCCCAGCCCAGATTGGACATCTGATTCGCTCTGTATTTGAGCCGGCGAGGAATCCGATTTTATCGGCAATTGTGAGTTGTCTTGATCAGAATCCATTTTATAAATTCAGCCTGTTGAGGTTGTATACGTGGTACGCCAAGTTAATTTCATGAAACACATTTCCTGCTCCATGAAGGCATCAGGCACCGGGCTTCAGGCCTTAGGCGCCAGCTATTTATTTGAGGGGTCGGGGTGTTTTTACCCTTGACCCATCACGAGGCAAGCTCAGACATATACTGACTCGTAAGGGGATCCGACCGCAGCCGGCCGCAACAAATCTTTCCCGAACTTCGGCAACGCCCCCAGAATTCTGAGTTCGCCCCATGGCAGGCAGCGAGGCTGCACGCTGCCGCGGGAATCGGTCCTCTGGGGCTGCTCCGGGGTGAATCGAAGCGGATCTGCTGCCGTTGTTTCGTTTCCGGAACCCTTGTTGCGGACCGCATGCGGCCGGAGCCCCTAACGGGTCGAAGTCCTATGCGTGTCTATCGAAAATAGAGGATAGAAAAACTCCCCGGCCCCTCATTTATTTATGATGATGGCAGGAAGTTTTTTATCCAAAATCCAAAGTTGATGTCTTCCGCAATCCGCAATCCGAGATCCGAAATCAAAAGGCGGTTTTGCCGGACCTAGCCCTCTGGCGCTCGGTCTTTTCTTTCTCCGCCCTCTCGGTTGCAATAAGCGCTTTGATATTTTCTGCGAAATAAATCCTGATTTGATATTCAGGATTTCCAAATTGATCCGGGACCAACGATACAATTAATAGGTCATCATTCTTTTCCCAGTACATGGATTCGCCGTTTTTGTCTTTCCAATCAATGAGCTGGGGTTGGCCGTATTTGGTTTTTAATGTTTGAATAATATTGGCTTCGTCTTTTTTGAAGTTAATTTTAAACAGTAAAGGCAGTTTGGAATAATTTGAAAAGAGTAATTCGACATAACCAAAGGGCAATTTTTCTTTGCGGGCGTAGCGGTACATGAGTCTTACAATATTGTGCTCGACGCGTTCCCCGGTAGACGGATTCAGCTTAATATTTAATGCCTGTAAGGCAGGAAAATATTCTTGCAGAAAACCGGGAAAGTTAATTTCTAAATTGAGCAAACTTTGTTTTTCGATGGCATCGTGGCCCAGCTGCTCGCTCAAATTTTCGCGCACACTTTCCGAAAATCGGGAATTTCTGCCCAGGTCGAAAAATGTAAAGCTGTCGGACCGCATTTGTTCCGTTTTCTTTTTGGCCGATTCGTTATTTTCACCGCAGGCGAAAACCAACAGAATTGCCCAACATAGAACAAGCCCAAACAGAATGGGTTTATAAATGCAATGAATCTTATTTATACGCAATAGTATCAAAAAATCCCCTTGCCCTTGTGTGGCACTTACTTTGGTCAAGTCCCAAGGAATTATTTTGAAAATGTTTAATATTAAAAGATAGACTCATAACCGTCAATACTCGACTGTATTGATTTGCATCTCCGAAAGAATGTCACCGATATGAAAAGGATATGCTGCCGCTGGCCGGTCTTTAAAATATAGCCGCAGCGTTTCCTCTATCACCGTGAAAGCGATTTGGTCCCAGGGTATGTCTTCTTCCAAAAAAAGCCGTACGTCGGAGCTTTCACTGCCGGCCTTAAAAACATCGTCAAGCAAACGAGCCCGGAACATCAGATAAATCTGGTTGACATAGCAAATATTAAATAGCGCATAAGGGGCTAAAATTTCAATTTTGGCACCGGCTTCTTCAAGTGTTTCGCGCCGGGCTCCCTGGGCGACGGTTTCTCCGTTTTCGAGATAACCGGCCGGCAACGTCCATTTCCCTGATCGGGGTTCAATCGCCCGACGACAAAGTAAAATTTTTCTACCTTTTTCCGGTATGCATCCGACCACTATTTTGGGGTTCTCGTAATGGACTGTGCCGCAGGACTCACAAAGATATCTAGGACGGTCATCACCGGCAGGGGTACAAAATTTAACGGTATTGCCACAGTGGCTGCAGTAGTTCATGTGTTTTCCTTAGCGCTATGAATATGATGAGTCAAGAATAGGAGAGGGCACCTCCATTTTTTTTAATGCGTGTTGTGCGCCCCGCATTGCGAGTTGATAAAAATGTCTTTAACGGGGGAATCCGCAACCCGAAACGCGTGACTTGCGCTATTCCAAATCCAGCATGATATAATCGGCCTCCTTGCTGGTGATGGATTCCGCATCGATGCTGCCGGGTATTTCCGGTAAAATTACCGCATAGGGGACTTTTGAACGTGCCCGGATTTGCCTGGGGACAGCGCCTTTTTGCGCGTGGCCGGTTCCGGTCAGAATCACAACGATGGAATTCGGATTCTTTTTTAAGTAATCCAGGCTATAAACGGCCATGGCACTATCCCAAACCAGCTGGGCCTCACAAAAGTAGGTGAAATTAAGCTGGCCATGCCCGTGACCGCCAAATGCTTTGCGGATATAATTCATGTATTTCTGATCCACGATGCAGCTGACCTCAGCGAGCTTTCCCTTTTGCTCTTGCGAAAGCGATCTAAATCCATTGCGGGATACCTGCCGGGTGATGTCTCGGGGTACATTCAGTCCGATCATCGGAATTTTATGATTTCTAGCATATTCAAAAATCTTGCGATAAGCCGACCAGGGAAAATTCCAGTTGTCATAATAGATTTTCTCAAAACCTTTCTCGTCGATATCTCCAGCAACCCATCGATCCAGGTACGGCTGGCTCTCGTTCCTGAACATTTCCAGACCGATCGCCACCTGGAGACCGGCGTCTTTTAAGGTCTGAATCACCCTTAATTGGGCCGTGTGATGCTTTGCATTTGTGTGATGTTCGCCCACCAGGATTATTCGGCTTTTTTCAAGGTCCGCCAGTACCTGAGACATCATCAGCACATTTTCGCGGTTCAGGTCAAACACGCGCTGGCCAAAGTTGTCTGCTTTGGCCCAGCAAAATCCGCTAAGCACGACAATACTCATTAAGATGTTAATACTCTTTTTCATATCTTCCACGCTTATAGGGGATTTCACCCGCTTGATCCTCAGGACATTTCAGCCATGCCTGAGAAATTTAATTATTTCAATTTTCGGTAATCGGTCGGAGAACATTATTCATCTATATCCTGCCATCTGTATTCAAGTGGAGACGGTCCAATCTTCCAAAATCCTTTATCGCGATTTTGTCCGTTTTGAAAAGCGAGATAACTGTATTTGCCATAATGGGTGATCTTACGGGCAACACTGTCAGCCTGCCGCGATGATAATGGCAAAAACAAAGCGGCGAACCGATTTTCAGAAAACGGATGGGAAAATACACCAAAAAACGCATCTGATGATTGACTGTAGGTCTTCTTGTTTAAATTAAACGATTCTTTGCTGATAGCAACCTGATAGGGCAGATGGCGAAGAAGCGCTTTGTTTTGCGGAGAGCCAATCATCAGTATATCTTTGTCGATCAGCTGCTCACGGTTGATTTTGCTTTCTTCGACAAAAGTGAAATTTTGCAATCCCAGGGAAAGGATCAACGTCCGGGCGGCCGCTTTGACTTGCGGCTCCAGATCAGATGAAAACACCGCCATGACCGAAGAAGAGCCTTTAATGGAATTAATTGCCGGCGGTATTTCGACCCGGAAAAGCCGCCGCAGGACATGACTGTCAGGGTCGGCGACAAGTCTGAGTGGCATGGATTTGCTGTCGATCTGAAAAGGGGTTTCTTTGTTGGATACCCGGATGGTTCTGGAAAAACTTTGACCGCGACTTTCCAGCAGGAGGTCAAGATTAAAGCTGAAATGCGGGCTTTCCTGGACAACACGGCCTTCAATTTTCCAGATCCCGCCGGACTGCCTCGATTGAACCGCTTCAAGATAAATTCGGGGTGCGCCTTTACGATATGCCCATTGATCAAAAAAAACCTGCAGCGATCGCTGCCCCCGGGCTTCAAACGCTTTTTGAATGTCCGTCCAGGAAGTCGCCTTGAACAATCGATTCCGGAAAAGGTCCCTGAGCGCCCCCCAGAAAGCTTCTTCTCCCAATTGCTTGCGGAGCATGTGGAAGACCATGGCTCCTTTGTCGTAGCCGACCGTTTTGGTGACCGGATCATGCCGACCCTGAAATTGCTTCAAGGCAAAATCCTGATCGGGTTTGACCAGGGTGGAATAGTTTCGCAAAATCTGCAGCCGATATTCGCGGGCATCTTCCTTGGATTTCATTTCCTTATAGAGGTAATCGGCCACATAGGTCGTTAAGGCTTCGCTCCAGTTACCAGTGTCGTAATCAACCCGCACACCGTTGCCCCACCAGCAATGGGCGATTTCATGCCCCAAACTGGTCCGGATGATAAAGGGCAGCCGCAAAACGCTGCCGCCGATCAGAGTGTAGGAGGGAAAGCCGAATCCGGTTGGGAAGAAATTTTCGACAACCGCAAATTTTTTAAAAGGATAAGGGCCGAAAAGATTCTGATACAGGGAGAGGTAAGATGCGGTTGCTTCAAGATAATCTCGCGCCAAATGATCGGTTTCCGGCAAAAAATAAGTGGCCGCTGTTATGCGCCCCACTTTTTTTTCCCGCACGATATACGGACCGACTGACAGAGAAAGACCATCGACCGAATTGTCTGCCTCCCAGGTCGACGTTGTTTTGCCGTTTTGAGCGACATGCCCCTTTGATTGTCCAGCGGTGACAGCGATCATTCCCTCGGGGGCAATCACCTTCAGTGTATAGATAGAGTGCCCTGGGACCCACCGTGGATACCAGCCTGAACCGGCCAGCAAAAAACTGCCAATCTCGGAAATCGTCGCACTGACGCCAAATCCAGGATTATCTGCATTTAGCGGGCGCACGGGAACGGGGTCATTAAAAATTGCCGTATAACGAATATTGATCTGAATTTTCTGATTTTTTTCCTCCTCGGCCAGATCAACCTGCAGCCGTCCATCTTCAAAAACGAATTCGCGATGCTCGCCGTTTACCGTCACCTCGATTTGTTCGGCCCGATGAGAGAGCGTAAAATCCAATCTATCATTAGGGCTTTTGGGGATCGTTATTTCGTCAAAAGCCCGCAGCTTTTGCTCTTGCGGGAAAATCTCGACTTCAAGACGATGGCGGGCATTGAGCGTGTTCGCCAGGCAAACCGATTCGCTCAAAACAATAGCGAGTAATAAAATGAAACCTGTCGCCGCGGTCTTTACTTGCCAGCCTCGCCGGTAACGGCAATTTATCGGTTTTGAGTTTAATGGGTTTGTTTTCAAAAGTAATCTTTCTTTCTCCTTGATAATCGCATGGTCGTCCGCAAAACAGTAACAATTTAAGTATTCTGCAGAGTATGTCAAAATCCGATTGAAATTGCGCGATAAATTTCAGGGGATCTTAGCTTCAAACTTTGATTTGTGATTTCAATCTAGCTGATCATAAATAACACGTGTTGCGCAAAGCGAACGATGATGCTGGTTGAAATTGTTGACTTCTTTACCGAACACCTTAATTTATTTGGCAGGAACAAAATCCATTTTGATATTTTACCTGAATTCTGCACGAAAAGACATGATATGAAAGCCTCCGCCTCGCCCTGTTGAATGCTTGCCCAATGAAATGTTTATCCAGTTGAATGCGTAGCTTATTCAACCGGGACGAGGCCAATTTCATCGGGGCCGCTTCGCGGATCCCGTGGGGGATTCAATAGGGCTCGTGAAAAATTCAGGCCACTAAAGAAAGCCCGGAAAATTTACCGGGTTTTCACGTATCCAGCATCAGACTTGAACAAAACGAGCATCAAGATTAAGGAGCCATCTGAAGGTTTCACCGCGGTGTTTTCGTGGTTGTATTAATTCGTAACAGTCAGTTTTGGGGGTAACATGGCGAGACAAACAAAGATATTCGAAGGCAATTATGTACGCAAAGAGACTTTTTTAATGGTCACGCTTCTGGCTTTAGCCGTCGGTTTTTTTGGAGGGGTCGTGTTTGCGCTTTTTAAGTCGGACTCAAAAGCGCCTGTTCGATCCGCGCCTGTACAGACTCAGACCGCTGCGCCCGTTAGCTCTGATCGGATCGCCGCGCTCGAACGCCAAACCCAGGCGGACCCGGGCAACGCCAATGCCTGGACGGAGCTGGGAAATGCCTATTTTGATTCGAATCAGTTTGAAGCATCCATCGGCGCTTATCGAAAATCACTGGAGCTGAATCCGAACAACGCCAATGTCTGGACGGACATGGGGGTGATGTACCGGCGTAGCGGCAAGCCCAAAGAGGCCATTAAGGCCTTTGATCAGGCCATCGCGACGGATCCCAAACATGAGGTTTCGCGTATGAATAAAGGTATTGTTCTCCTGCATGATCTCAATGATTTTGACGGTGCCATTCAGGCTTGGGAGGGACTGCTTGAAATCAACCCGATTGCCATGGCGCCCAATGGCATTTCCATTGACCAGATGGTCACTCAGCTTAAAAAACAACAGGCGCAGCAATCCTCAAAGGGGCAATAGTTTTTTAACCGGTCAATGGGCCCTTTCCAAATCACGGGAGTTTTTAAAAGAGGCTCACAACGAAAATAATGCACATCAGACTGCGAGAACGAGGACGACGACAAGCACGATGGAACGTCGCATGACCTCGTATTCGCCCACGTGCTCCACATCGTGGATTATCGGCATTTTGAGATCGATTTTAGCTATTTTTTATTTACTGAAGCCCATCAATCGACGCAGAAATGTTCTAAGAATTCCTTCCTGTCTGTGTGTCGGGGCAAATACTTCGCCGCGCTGCACCCAGCGGGTCGGGTTATCTTCATCATTTGATTTCCAGGGAAGCACATCCGGCCGAACCAGCGATTTGATATCTTCAAAAAATGCCTGCTTTTCGGCTTCACCCATAGGTACATGGGATTCGGCGATGGCGAGATTTTGCTCCAGCTGGGCCAGACTCTCCATTCCAATGACGATCATGCTTAACGGAAGGCTGAAGCAATATTGCAAGGCGCGCTGTACGTCATGGTTTAACTCCCCCAAGGCCAAAGCTTTCATGCCGATGATGGCGACCTTTTTTTCATTTGCAATCGGTAAAAACTCCTCCGCAAAACTTAGTTTAAAGCGGTCCAATGCAGAGACGGGAACCAGAGCGCTGTCGAACGGATATCGATTTAATGCCTCTACCAGGATCTGGGGGTCGGTATGGCCGCTGATGCTGATGAAACGAACCAGACGCTCGTGCCGGGCTTGAATGGCCGCTTCCAGAGCACCGTCTTTACCGGTAAAGGCATCCAGCCGGGGATAATCAAAAATATTGTGTAGGCGCCATTCATCCACATAGTCGGTCTGCAAACGCTTCAGGCTTTCTTCCAATTGACGGCGCGCACCATCTTTGGTGGTCTCCAAGGTTTTAGTAGCAATCCACATCTCCGATCGGCGATGCTTGGCGACCTTGCCCAGGCGGGATTCCGCCTGTCCCCCTGAATAAACCCAGGCCGTGTCGAAATATCGAACACCACCGTCGATAGCAGTATTTACAATTTCAATGGCGACGGCTTCCGTACACCCGTGCTCATCCACAATTCGTTGGCCTCCAAATCCCAGTATGGGAAATGACGCTCCGGTTTTTCCAAATGGCCGTGTCTCCATTATGTGTCTCCAAAAACGATAATCGCAATAACAGATCAATTCTGTTTATCCGGTGGCTGCGGGGAAATTTCGATTTGGGCCCTAAGCCTGCCGGAAATAGCGATTATTGATTTTGTCTTTTGGCGTAAATATTGTGTATTTCCTGTTTGTCAAAATAATAAAGCGTATTGCAATAATGGCAGCGCATCTCAAGCGGAAAAGGGCCGTTATCACGAATATCTTTCAGCTCATCTATCGGCAGCATCATTAAGACATGGCGCAGCCGTTCGGGGCTGCAATGGCACATAAACTCGATGCGCCGATGCGCCAGAAAGCGAGGGATGTATTTTTCAAACAAGGTCTGGATCAAACCCTCAGGCTCCTGCCCTTCGGCAAACACTTCACCTAAAGATGGAAATTGGACCACCCGCTCCTCCAATTCTGCGGTCAGAGCATCATCGGCTCCCGGCATGGCTTGCAAGAATAGCCCCCCGGCACCGGCAACTTCACCTTCTTTATCGTATTTAATGCTCAGATTGAATGCGGCGGGGATTTGCTCGGACGTCAGAAAATAATTGGCCAGATCCTGGGCAATATTGCCGTATTTCAGGCTGACTTTCCCCGTAAAAGGCTGCTTGGCGTCTTCTCTGTATCGGATAACGGAAAGAAATCCGGCACCAAAAAAGGGCGCTAGGTTAAAATCCACCATGGGTTTTTCAATGGGGATCGGAATATTTTTGAGAAAGCCGCGAACCTCACCAAAGGCGTTGGCCTCCACCGTGAGGCCTTTTATCGGTCCTGAGCATTCAATTTTTAAACTGGTATTGTCTGTTCCTTTTAAATTGGCCGACATCAAGGCGGCTCCCAGATAAGCACGACCCAACACCAGCGTTTCCAAGATTCCCAATTCATGATTGGCTCGCATTTCTATGACCAGACGGCTGCCGTGTAAAATCGCGCCCCGGATCATTCCATCGGCCAGTAAAAAATTATACAAGCGATCTTTGGCGCTGGCCAATAAGCGATCTTTTAGGGATTCGCCTTTGAATTTTTTCTTGATCATCGAATTGTCTTCTCAACAATCCCGGTTTTTAACAATTGGGGGCATAAAAATTTCAGGGCCTTAACGCACCAGATAAAATTCTGGATTGGTAAGTTCCGCAAATTATAGCAAGTTCCTGAGGAGTCGGGGCGTTTTTACCTGAAATCCATTATGGAGCCCCCTCAGATATTCGAAATCCCCTGGTATCCCAAAGTCCATGCAGGTCTATCAAGGATAGAGAATAAATAAAGTTCCCAATCCCTCAAGGATCTAAAGCAAATTTCACAATTCGGTCACCCGTCCGACGGACGACCCGGCCCTCATTCTCCAGGTATCGAAGGTGCGAAATTGCCTCTCCGGTCGCAAACCATTTTTGAGCGACCGGGAATTGATCCCAACGCCCACAATCGATATCCCAGGTCATCTGCGCGGCGATCTGAAACGCACTCATTGAATCCTTGCCAAGAATTTTGAGCACCTCATCCAATCTCTGCATATGGTGTTTTTTCAACTCCTTGATTCTGGTTCTATGGTTGCCAAACAGACGCCGATGACCGGGCAAAACAAGATCGATCTCTAAATCGTAAACCTTGTCCAGGCTGGCCAGATAATGCTTTAATTGGTTTTCAGTGTCCGACCAGCATTGGATGTTGGGAGTTATATCAATCAAGATATGATCTCCGGCCACCAGAATCTTCTGGTTCTGCTCATATAGACAGGTGTGGCCCATGGTATGTCCGGGTGTTGTCACACATTTGAAATTATAAGTGCCCACATCTATTCCATCACCGTCATCCAAAACCTTCAATTCCGGTATCCAGTCTGAGCCGTATTTGGCGCCTGGATGTTTATCGATCGCTGCTATTAATTCATTTTCGGGAAAGCCATTGTGGCCGGCATAATCAACCATGGCCTCAAAGCCTTCCCAGGATTCCATCAGCTCTTTTTCCGGGCGGCTAAATAAAATATTGGTGGAATCTGTGACCAGTTTTGAAACCAGGCCGAAATGATCGGCATGCAGATGCGTGATAAAAATGTCGCTCTTGGAAAGATCGACTCCCAGGGTAGCCAACCCCATCTGCATGGCTTCCAGACATTCCTGGCGATTTAATCCCGTATCAATAATCAAACTCCTCTCGAGATCTTTGATGATGTACGAGTTTAGATATTTCAAGGGGCTATCGGGTAAAGGAATTTTGATTCGAAACAGATTGGGGAATACTTCTTCACACATGATATTAACCTTTAAGTTGCAGGAGTTCGCGTTGCGCGTTGTAAGCATCCAGTTCCCAAGCATTGGGAATGAGCATGGATAGGATTTTAGGAATTTTATTTATGATATGATGTGTTTATTCTTCTTCGCTCCCTAATGCTTTTTTGATTTTAATGGAGCGCTCATAGTATTTTTTTAATTTTTCTTGAACCGCCCCGTAAACTGTTCCGGCGGGATAATTTCCCTTTTTATTTGGCCTGCCGGCGCGAACTCCCGTCAGAATCTCAATGCCGTCTTCAACCGTACCGACTTGATAGATATGGAATTTTCTCTGCTTGACCGCATCGAGCACATCTTTCTTGAGCATCAGGTTTTTTTTGTTCGCCCGCGGAATCATAACACCCTGTTTGCCGGTTAAGCCCTTTTCTTTACATACATCGAAAAACCCTTCAATTTTTTGATTGACGTCACCAATCGCCTGAATTTGCCCTTTTTGATTAACGGATCCAGTGACCGCAATTCCCTGTTTGATGGGAATATCCGAAAGACTGGATATGATGGCATACAGCTCGGTCGACGATGCACTATCACCATCAATGCCGTAATAGCTTTGCTCGAAGGTAATGCTGATCGATAAACTGAGTGGGTAGTATTGGGCAAAGGTTCTTCCCAGATATCCGGATAAAATTAAAACGCCTTTATCATGC